>NZ_JBAHUR010000003.1:300000-388568 GCF_036689815.1 Magnetovibrio sp. PR-2
AATCCCGGTGTTGGAAAAGCCTTACCGGCGCTCACAACTGTTGGAGCTGATTTCCCATCAGGTCAACAAAGGTATCGAAGCATCCTGGAAAAAGATCGAGCCGGTACAGCGTGCTGCATTGGAAAACACGCTGAACTCCTATAACTCCATTGCCGATTCCATTGCCGAAGGGCGCACACTGAACTATTCCGACGTAACCAAGAGCTGCGAGCCTTTGATCCAGGCCGTCAAAAACAACGCCTTTCAGGACATGCTGCGCGCGGTGCGCGGCCACGATAATTATTCTTACGTTCATTCCTTGCGGGTGGCGACGTTGCTCAGCATGTTTGGTGCGGCCATCGGCATTCAGGGCGGGGATCACGAAACGCTGACCACAGGCGGATTGCTGCACGATGTCGGCAAAATGAAAATCCCCCTGCAAATCTTGAATAAGCCCGGCAAGCTGGACCAGCACGAATTCGAGCAAATGAAACAACACGTGCCCCATTCAGTCGGCTATTTGCAATTGACCCATAATATTCCCAAAGGCGTCATCATCATCGCCCACCAGCACCACGAACGCATTAACGGTTCGGGGTATCCAAATGGGCTGATGGGCAAGGAATTGAATCAGTTGGCCCGGATGGCTGCCATTATCGACGTTTTCAGCGCGCTCACGGACAGGCGCGCCTACAAACCGCCCATGGCCGCGGAACGCGCTCTGACGTGGATGAATGATATGGGCGGACTGGATAGCTCGCTGTTATCGGTGTTTAAGCAAATGCTCTTGGACAGCGTGCCGGAATCGTGATTTTGCACCCGCGAAAAGCCGATTGTCCCGGGTGGGCTTGCCATGCTAGGTATGGGCCATGCTTTTAGCCATCGACACAGGTAATACCAACACTGTTTTTTCCGTCTTCGACGACCAGGGACAAGACGCGGGCAAGGTCCGGGCCCAATGGCGTGCGTCGACCACGGCCAACCGCACATCCGACGAACACGGTGTGTGGCTTTTGCGCTTGATGGAGTTGGAAGGGATTACCCCAAATGATATCACGGGCGCCATTATCGCGTCTGTGGTCCCCGCAACGCTGCGCAGCCTCAAAGTACTGTGCGAAGACTACTTCAAAACCCAACCCATGGTCATCGGTGAAGACGGTGTGGATTTGGGTGTCGAAGTCGTCATTGAAAACGCTCACGAAGTGGGGGCGGACCGGTTGGTCAATGCCGTTGCGGCTCAGGCCAAATACGGTGGGCCTTTGATTTGTATCGATTTTGGCACAGCGACAACGTTCGACATCATCGACAAAGACGGCAACTACGCCGGCGGTGTCATTGCACCGGGCATCAATTTGTCTCTGGAAGCTTTGCACATGGCCGCAGCGAAACTGCCCCGGGTTGCCATTGAGCGCCCGGACAAGGTGATCGGGCAGGGCACGGTGACGGCCATGCAGTCTGGCATCTATTGGGGCTATGTCTCCATGATCGAAGGCATGGTTGCGCGCATTCGCGAAGAGTTCCGCGCCGACATGGACGTGGTCGCCACTGGCGGCTTAGCTCCGATGTTTTCCAAAGCAACCCGCTTGATCGATTGGACCGACAGCGATCTGACGCTGCGCGGCCTTTACTTGATTGCTCAAAACAACCTTGCTCAGGCTGGGAACTGATCCATGGCAAACGAAGAACTTCTTTTCCTGCCCTTAGGCGGTGCCGGGGAAATCGGCATGAACCTCAACCTCTATGGGTATGGGGAGCCGGGGCATGCGACGTGGATGATGATTGATCTGGGCATTTCGTTCGGTGACGGTACGCACCCAGGCGTGGATGTGATCATGCCGGACCCTGCTTATATCGAACAGCACAAAGACCAGCTGGCAGGCATCGTTCTCACCCACGCGCACGAAGACCATTTGGGCGCGGTTCCGTATCTGTGGGAACGCTTTGGCGTGCCGATTTACGCGACGCCGTTCACGGTCTCTATCGTGCAGCGCAAACTCGCCGAAGTGGGGCTGTTGGACATTGTGCCTATTGTTGAAATTCCCCTGAACGGCTCGTTCGAAGTGGGGCCGTTTGAGTTGGATTTGATCACGCTCACGCACTCCATACCCGAACCCAACGGCATTGCTATTAAGACCCCATTGGGTACGGTCTTGCACACGGGCGATTGGAAGCTGGACCCGGACCCCGTGATTGGCGAGCCGTCGGACATGCCCGCCCTGCGCCGTTTGGGCGACGAGGGGGTGCTGGCGATTGTGTGCGACAGCACCAACGTCTTCACCGAAGGCACCAGCGGGTCGGAAGGTGCTATTTTTGAAAGCATGCGTGAGCTGGTGTCTGGCTGCACGGGGCGTGTGGTGGTGACGTGTTTTGCCTCCAACGTGGCGCGTTTGGACACGCTGTTCCGTGTTGCCCAAGCCTGCGGGCGTTCGGTGGCTTTGGCTGGGCGGTCCTTTGGCCGCATGGTCGATGCTGCACGCGAAAACGGTTACCTCAAAGACATCCCGCCGATTTTGGATGAAGATCATTTCGGCGATATTCCCAAAGAAAACGTCATGCTGATCTGCACCGGATCGCAAGGTGAGCCCCGCGCGGCGTTGTCGCGCATTGCTGCGGACGATCATCCGCGCCTGTATGTCAGCGAAGGCGACACGGTTATCTTTTCCTCGCGCCAAATTCCCGGCAATGAAGTGTCTATAGGGCGCTTGCAAAACCGCTTGGTGCGCCGAGGGGTTGAGGTGATTACGGACAGCGACCACTTCATCCATGTGTCCGGACACCCGGCTCGCGATGAATTGCTGGAAATGTATCAGGCTGTGAAGCCGGAATTGTCCATTCCCGTGCATGGCGAGCTTCGCCATTTGACGGAGCACGCGAAGCTCGCCAAGTCGGCTCAAGTGCCGCACGCCATTGTAAATGAGAACGGCGGCATGATCCGCATTGCGCCGGGTCCGGCCAGCATCATCGAACAAGTTCCGTCTGGGCGCTTGGCGCTTGAAGGTGGGCGAGTTGTGCCCTTGGATGGTGAGTTGGTGCGTGGTCGCGTGCGTGCACTGTTTAACGGTTCAGCCACCATCACCATTGTCATCGACAAGGTCGGCAACATCTTAGGCGATCCGATCCTGACCACGTCTGGATTGTTGGAACCCAACGACGTCGATGTTGAAGACGATGTCCTGGACGAAGCCGAAATGGCCATCGAGCGTTTGTCCAAAAAAGACCTGCGCAAAGACGACATTGTTTCGGAAGCCGTGCGCATTGCCGTGCGGCGGTATTTCCGCAATACGTTTGATAAAAATGCAGTCACCTCGGTCCACTTGGTCCGGGTATAATTACGAAGCTAACAAGGAGACCTCCCTATGATCGGTAATCTCAATCACGTCGCCATCGCCGTGCCCGACTTGGATGCGGCCACCGCAAAATATCGCGACCAACTGGGTGCAAAAGTATCCGAACCCCAAGACGAGCCGGATCACGGCGTCACCGTGGTGTTCGTTGAACTGCCCAATACCAAGATCGAACTGTTGACCCCGTTTGGCGAAAACTCGCCGATCCAGGCGTTTTTGGACAAGAACCCCGAAGGCGGCATTCACCACTTGTGCTTTGAAACCGACGACGTTGAAAAAGCCAGCGCTAAGCTGCAAGACGACGGCGTGCGCGTGCTGGGTGGCGGCAAATCCAAAATCGGTGCCCATGGCAAGCCTGTAATTTTCCTGCATCCGAAAGATTTTTGCGCTACTCTGATCGAGCTGGAGGACGCTTAAGTCATTTGTTTGCCCCTCAGGCGCCGGGCGGGTTTTTGCAAAACCCTTGGCTTACGGCGCATAAGCGCCGACGCGCAGTCGCGCTTGCCAACTTGAACATGGAAGCCATGAACAAGTTGGAAGGGAACGGTATCAAAGCGGCCTCCGACACAACGGAGGCCGCTTTTTTATGTCTGAAGAGCCAAAGCATATTTCCACCGGCGAAAGCCAGATCTCCATCAACAAAACGTGGGTGGCGATTGTCGTCGTGGGCGTGTGTTTGTTCGTGGGTGGGGTCGGCTGGATGTATCAAGTCACGGCCACCGCACGACCGGCCACGGTTCACACAGGTGGTTATTAGTCAATGAAGGACGTGCACACGAAACAACGCCTTCCACAAACCCGAACGGCGAAGATTAATCCAAAGGTCGCGACATGGATTGGCCTCTGCGTTGCAGTGATGGCGGTCGTGATGTTTTCGTTGATGATTGTGCAATTTGGCTATCAGACAGGGTGGTGGACATGAACTGGTATTGCGACGTGGCCCACTCCCATCCGGTGCACAAAGACTATCACGACACAGAATACGGCTTTCCCGGGAAGGGAGAGCAGGCTCTGTTCGAGCTGCTGGCCCTTGAAATCTTTCAAGCTGGTTTGTCGTGGGAGCTGGTCTTAAAGAAACGCGCCGGTACGGTGAAGGCGTTCGATCAGTTCGATGTGGACACGGTCGCGGCTTATGGCGACAAAGACGTGGCCCGCTTGCTTGACAATCCCGAAATCATCCGCAACAAGCTCAAGGTCAATTCCATCATCCACAACGCAGGCGTTTTGGTGGGCCTGCGCGAAAGCCATGGCGGCTTTGTAAAGTGGCTAGATGATCACCACCCGCAAGAGCTCGGCGCTTGGGTCAAGCTGTTCAAAAAGACCTTCAAATTCACCGGACCCGAGGTGGTTAACGAGTTTTTGATGAGCACAGGCTATCTTGCGGGGGCGCACAGTGATGACTGCCCCGTGCAAAAGAAGGTTCTGAAATCCAATCCGCCTTGGTTGAAGGCAAAATAGGGGAAGCCCCATGAAATCGTTGATGGCAATGGCCGTTCTCGCCGCCTTGGTCGCAGCGCCTGCCTGTGCAGTCGATAAAGCCAAAGCCCAAGTGTCTGGTAAAGACTGCAAACGCCTGCTCAAAAACGCCCAAGTTGGAGCAGCGTATCAAGCGGGCGTGGATGTGCGCGGCAAGACGGTTAAAGGTGCCAACTTGGACGGTGATAGCCCCATTCAACTGCCCAAAACCATCGCGTTTGATTTCGATCTCAGCTTGGCGGGCAAATACGGCATTGCGGACGATAAAAACTACGACCCAAGCCTGTCAGTAGGCAAAGTGAAGTATGACCTGGGATCGGGCCAATTGACGTTCAACGGCAAACCGTTGAGCAAATCCGGACAAGCTGCTGTGTCGAAGGCTTGCGCCAAAGCTGCGCGCTAACAAGTCACGATTAAGCCTTATTTTCCGTTTATTTCCGGTTGTTGCACGCACCCGCGTGTTCGCCTACAGTCGCACAACTTTTGTGTTTAAAGGATTCGCCCCAACTCATGTTTTCCGCATTTGAATGGATGATGGCCATGCGTTACCTCCGTGCCCGGCGGCAGGAAGGTTTTGTGTCTGTGATCGCGTGGTTTTCGCTGTTGGGCATCGCCATTGGCGTGGCGACCTTAATCATCGTTATGAGCGTCATGAACGGCTTTCGGGCAGAGCTCATGGACCGTATTTTGGGCCTCAACGGTCACGTCAATGTCTACGCCGACGTTGGACCGATGACGGCCTATGATGAAAAAGCTGCGATCGCTTTGGAAGTTCCAGGCGTGCTCAGCGCGACCCCCTTGATCGAAGGCCAGGTGATGGCGACCTACAACGGTCAAGCCCGCGGTCTGGTCATGCGGGGCATTAAGTCCACCGATATGCTGAAGCGCAAAATGATCGCAGACAATATCATTATGGGCGATCTGGAGGCCTTTGGCCCGGACGACAGCATCGTTATCGGCACCGTCATGGCGCGCCGTTTGGGTGTTGGGGTGGGGGACAAAGTCACCATCATCTCACCCAAAGGCCGTGCAACCGCGTTCGGCACGGTGCCGCGCATGCGGGCGTTCAACATCGTCGCGACGTTTTCTGTTGGGATGCATGAATATGACAGCGGCTTTGCCTTCATTCCCCTTCGTGCCGCACAGATTTATTTCCAGATGCCGGACAAAGTGCACAACCTGGAAGTCTTCGTCGAAAACCCCGATAAGACCCGCGAAATCGGCTGGGCGATTAAACAGCAATTCAATGGCGGCGTGCGGGTATTCGATTGGCAAAAAAGCAACTCCAGCTTCTTCAATGCCATTCAGGTGGAACGTAATGTGATGTTCTTGATCTTAACGCTGATCATCTTGGTCGCGGCGTTCAACATCATTTCTAGCCTCATCATGTTGGTGAAGGACAAGGGTCGCGACATTGCCATTTTACGCACCATGGGCGCCACACGCGGCATGATTATGCGGGTGTTTTTCCTGGCCGGGGCAAGCATCGGTGTGATCGGCACGTTCTCGGGCTTCTTGCTGGGGCTTTGGTTCTCCATGAACATCGAAACCATTCGCCAATGGATCCAGTCCTTGACGGGGACCGAGCTGTTTTCCGCCGAAATCTATTTCTTGAGCCAGCTGCCGTCCAAGGTCGATCCCATGGAGGTCGTCACGACGGTCTTGATGGGGTTGGGCTTGTCGTTGTTGGCGACCATCTATCCGGCGTGGCGCGCCGCGCGCATGGACCCGGCGGAGGCGCTTCGTTATGAATAGCCAAACCCCTGTCCTTGAGCTCAAAGGTATTGAGCGCCATTTCGGAACTGGCGAAACGCGTTTGAGCGTTTTAAAAGGTGCGGACCTCTCCATCAAAGCCGGAGAGATTGTCGCCCTTGTCGGACCCAGCGGGGCGGGTAAGTCGACTTTGCTGCACATCGCGGGTTTGTTGGAAAAACCCGACGACGGTGAGATCGTGATTTGTGGTGAGGCGTGTTCCAAACTGGGCGACGACCGCCGCACCCAAATTCGTCGCAAACACTTAGGGTTCGTTTATCAATACCATCACCTGCTGCCAGAGTTTTCAGCACATGAAAACATTGCCATTCCGCAAATCATCGCCGGACTGGGCAAGACCGTGGCAGGCGAACGTGCGGCGCAACTTCTGGACATGCTGGGGCTCAAAGACCGCGCCACACACCGCCCGGCGAAGCTGTCTGGCGGCGAACAACAGCGCGTCGCCATCGGCCGGGCTTTGGCCAACGCACCAGACCTTTTGCTGGCTGATGAGCCCACCGGGAACCTGGACCCGGAAACGGCGGAAGACGTGTTCAATATGTTGCTGAGCTTAACCCGCAAAGCAGGCCTCACAGCGCTGATCGCGACCCATAACCCAGAACTTGCCAAACGTATGGACCGCATCGTGCGCATGCAAGACGGTCATTTGATTGACGTGTAGATCGAAATCCTAGGATCGTTCTAATTTCCCCTTGATCAATAAGCAAAAAAGTTCCAATCTTTCAATCTATTGAGCAATTTTATTCATACGCCAAACATGGGGAAGGTTAGACGTTATGACAGAAGCCGATCAAGAGCAGCAGCCGACACGCTTAGCCAATATGCCGGTCTCGTTTTTTGCCGTTGTCATGGGCCTTTCGGGCTTGACCATGGCCTGGGATATGGCCGAACGTGCCACGATCATGCCGTTTAATGCGAGCCCGTATCACGCCTTGATCACGGCGGCGGTCTTTATGGTTTTGCTGGGCTTTTATGTTGCGAAGTACTTTTTGCACCGCGGCCATGTGAAGGCGGAGCTCAACCATCCAGTTCACCTCACCTTTTTTCCGACCATCACCATCAGCTTGTTGTTGGTGTCGGTGTTGGCGTTTGAATTTGATCCGCAGATGTCGAAGTACATCTGGCTGGTGGGTGCCGCGACGCACTTGTTCATGACCTACTATGTCCTGTCGGCGTGGATGAGCCGGGGGCATTATGAAATTCAACACTTAAATCCGGCTTGGTTCATTCCGGTGGTGGGCAACATCATTGCCCCCATTGGCGGGATGCAGCACGGACTGGTCGATGTGTCGTGGTTCTTTTATTCCATCGGCATCGTGTTTTGGTTGATTTTGATGGTGATCGTGTTTTATCGCATCATCTTCCACAATCCCATTGGCGAGCGTCTGGTTCCGACCTTCTTCATTTTGATTGCCCCGCCTGCGGTTGGCTTTATTTCTTACGTTTCACTGACGGGAGAGGTGGATGCCTTTGCGACCGTCTTGTTCAACACAGCGTTGTTCCTGACGTTGATGCAAGCCTCTCAGTTCGTGCGCTTTATGAAGCTGCAATTCTTTTTGTCCTGGTGGGCTTATTCGTTCCCCTTAGCAGCCATGACGGTTGCTTGTTTCTTGATGGCGGAACAGACCGGTAAAGATTGGTACTTTGTTTCCGCCATGGGCTTGTTTGTGGTGCTGAATATGGTTTTGGCGTATCTCACAGTGCGCACCATCGAAGCGATGTTCAACAACCGCATTTGCATCACAGAGGTTCCTCAAGGCAAATAATGAGGGATTGATCTTCGCGCCTGCGAAATACTAAGCTTAAGCAGCGCCAGCCCCACGGTTGGCGCTGCTTTTTTCTGTAGAGGACACCTTATGACTTCGCCCGACCACAGCTTCTTTCCATCCGAGCGCGATGCCCTGTATCGCACCATCTACAATCGACGGGATGTGCGCGGCCAGTTTTTGCCGGACCCGATCGACCCGGACGTCTTAAGCCGCGTCTTAATGGCTGCCCACCACGCGCCCAGCGTCGGCTTTATGCAGCCCTGGAGCTTCATCATCGTGCGCTCTACCGACGTCAAACGCCAAGTCCACAGCCTGTTCAAACAGGCCGACGAAGAAGCGGCCCAAATGTTCGAAGGTGAGCGGCGCGAAACCTATAAGAACTTAAAGCTTGAGGGCATCTTGGATGCGCCCATTAACATCTGCGTGACGTGCGACAAGGACCGGGCCGGGCCGGTAGTCTTGGGGCGCACACACATGCCGGAAATGGATCTCTATTCCACCGTTTGTGCCGTGCAGAACCTGTGGTTGGCGGCACGTGCCGAGGGTCTGGGCATGGGCTGGGTCAGCATCTTGGACCCCAACAAGCTCAAAGACGTTTTAGACATTCCCGAACGCGTGCAGACGGTGGCGTATTTGTGCTTAGGACATGTGTCACATTTTAATGATGAGCCCGAGCTGCAAAAGAAAGGCTGGCGCAAACGCCTAGATTTGGCTGAGTTGACCGTTTTTGACGGCTTTGACAAATCCGCCGCGCCGGGAGATGATTTTGCCCAAAGCCTGTTGGCGCATATGAAAACGCAACAACAGGCCCTAAAGGGAGAGCGTTAAGAGGGAGGGACACATGAAATTGGTTTTTGCCGGAACTGTGTTGGCTGTGCTGGGGTGTGTATCTCTGGCGAATGGAGCGGATTACAAAGTCTCTGTTCTTCAACCGGATAAAGTATTTCAAGGCACCACCTTGATGACGGACAATTCCAATCCCAGACAATCCAAAGTCGTTGAAGTGGACTTCGAAGGCAATGTCATATGGTCCTACCAGCCGAGCAGCAGCAAGGCGGCTTTAGACGCCTCGATCGTCAATGGCAACAATGTCTTGATTACGGTCAGTGGGCGCGGGATTTACGAGCTGGACCGTTCCGGCAAAATCGTGTGGAAGCACGAAGACCCCGAAGCCTCCCACGACGCCGACCGCCTGCCCAACGGCAATACCCTTTACAATCTTGGTTGGCAAAACAAAGGCGAAGACGTGGTTCGTGAGGTTGACCCGAACGGCACACTTGTTTGGTCTTGGACAGGGGTCGCGGATTATGACCGAGAACCCTTTGCAAACCTTTCGAACGAAGGTTGGATGCACGTGAATTCCGTATCGCGTCTGGCCAACGGCAACACCTTGGTGAGCATGCGCAATTTCAACACGGTTGCAGAAGTTGGTCCCAACGGACGGGTGGTGCGCGATTGGACGTTTAAGGGCAAAGATAAAAAAACCGGTTTGAAGACCAAGGGGCGGATCAAAGGCCGGGCCAATCACGAGCCGGAAATGCTAGCCAACGGCAATATGCTTCTGGCCTTGCGCAAACCGCACCGCTATTTGGAATTCGACACCAAAACCCAAGAAGAAGTTTGGAGCTGGTCGCATCCGGGCGGTGACAAAGAACTTTCAACCAACCGCGAAGCCAACAGGCTCCCCAACGGCAACACCTTGGGCAGTGCCGGCAATAAACTGGTCGAAGTCGCCCCCGATGGCACCATCGTTTGGCAAATCCATGCGCCGCGCGGCGGCAAAAACCACCGAAAATTCCACAAAGCCGTGCGCATTGCCCCGGACGGCACGGCCTACGGCGGCTAAGAGTTTGTCGGGGGCGGGGCCTGCGTCTTGGGCTGCGGGTTAGGTTTGTCTTGAGGCGGTATTGAAGGCGTTTGGCTGGTAACCGGTGCAGGCTGTTGCGCCGTTCCTGGTTTCGTTGAAGAGATATAACCCGTGATGATGTTGATGGTGCGTTCCAGCGCGCTGAAGAAAATCTCAACGCTATAGCCTGAGATGAACGCCAGCGCCCAGGGTGTGAACGCGCCTAAGAAGCTGATGGCGTTCAATGGGGTGGTGTTGAGCATATCCGTTCCGCCATTGGGGGTGGAGGTGTTGAGCAACAGCCACGCCATGCAGGCTCCGGAAATGACACCTAAGATGATGCGTGTGCGAATGGTGTAGAGCTTTGTTTTGGTGAGCGAGACCGTTCGGATTTCCTCGGCCAAGGAGCGCAGGGCCTGTGTCATGGCGCCCAGCAAAGCAAACAGCGGCACAAGCACGTAGTTGGAGATGACCTCCAATGTCAGTTCCGCACGGTTGAACTCAAGACGCCGCTTACCTTCATCGTCCAACGCCACTGCGCCCGCAGTATAGTGGTCACTGTCGTTTGACAGTGTCATGTCCCAAGGCGGAATCAAGGATGCTATTTGTCGGTTCCACCACCACAAACGCACAAACGAAACATCGTCCCAGGATTGATCCCTGGCTAGCTTGCTTTGCAGTTTTAAAACGGTGCGCTCTCTTTCCGGCGATAGATTGAGGGACAACGACGTTGCGCCATCTTTTGTTTCTGTTGAGGAGGGGATGCCGTCTATGTACTCGTCCTCCAATAGGTCCGTCGTATTGATCAAGTAGGTATGCACTTTATAGGCATCGTTGTATGTGCTTGTCCCAATGGCCCATTCGACTTGCAGCAAAAGCAAAAGCAGCAAAGACACAACGGATAGAGCCAGATATCGCTTCAACACACGATCAGCCGGGGAGACATGGTTGGGCAGCCATTTCGCCCAATAGGTTTTTGCACCAGGCTCTGGCTTTGGGGCGGAAAACAAGATGCTTTCAACGGTCACGGGCTTGACCATTTCGGTTAATTCACAAAATGCGGCCCAAAACGTGGTTTGGTCTTGGGTGGATAATTTTTGCCCCACTAAGATTTTGTCGTTGGCATTCACAAGGGTGGTGGTGATGTGAGGGGGAACGGGCATGCCGCGCCGAGAGGCAAAGTCCAACAAGACATAGGCATCACCAACGGATGCATTTAACATTTCATCCTTGGGCGTAGTGGCTGTGCGCGCCGAGGGAGGCTTTGGTTTTTGTTGAGGTTGCTCTGGCCCTGTTTTCGGTGATGTTGAGGAGAGTGGAGCCGGAGGATTTTCTGTCGGCGACACTGGTGGCGAAGCTGGGGCAGGCGGAGCCACGGGGGCTTGGGCCTGAGGTGGCGCTACATCGTTCATGGCTATGTCTCCTCATCTGAGGCTAAGACGCAGAAATGCAACGCTTGTGAGTGCATTTGGGGATAAATAGTGGTGGTCAGAATCGATCCGTTTATGGTTTGATTTAAACCATGTCTCATGCCGATTTTGTTCATCTGCGCGTCCACAGCGCTTATTCCTTGTCCGAAGGTGCTATTCGCGTCAAAGACTTAAGCGGATTGTGCAAAAATTTCGACATGCCCGCCGTCGCGGTGACGGACACCAACAACCTGTTCGGTGCTTTGGAATTTTCCCTAACATCAACAGACAGTGGTGTGCAGCCCATCATTGGCGGTCAAATTTCCATCACCCGTGAAGGCGGCGACAATCCGTCCATGGGCCGCACCGTGTCGAACATCGACCCCGACCAGGTCGTGCTTTTGGTGCAAAATGATGAGGGCTATCGCAACATTCTCAAGATGTTGTCCACGGCCTATATGGAAAGCGACAACGTCGAAGATCCGCAAATCTCGCTGGAGGCTCTGGAAAAGTATTCAGGCGGCTTAATCTTGCTCACAGGCGGCATTTTGGGCCCTGTGGGGCGTGCCTTGGTGGACGGCCAGGTGGACGAAGCCCGCGCCACGCTGGAGCGCCTCAACAAGGCCTATGAAGGCCGTTTGTACATCGAACTTCAACGTCATGGCCTGAAACAAGAACGCCAGATTGAAGACCAGCTGATCGACTGGGCGTATGAGCTGAACATCCCGCTGGTTGCCACCAACGAAGCGTTCTATCCCAACCGCGAAATGTTCCAAGCCCATGATGCGCTGATCTGTATTGCCGAAAGTGCCTACATCAGCCAAGACGAACGCCGTCGCTTGACGCCGGAACACTATTTCAAATCGGCGGACGAAATGAAGGCCTTGTTCGCCGATGTGCCCGAAGCCATCGCCAACACCTTGGTTATTGCCAAACGATGTGCGTACAAAGTCGAACGCGTCAATCCCATCTTGCCGCCGTTCGATTGTGGGGAAGGGCGTGACGAAGAAACCGAATTGCGCAAACAAGCCCACGATGGGCTCGACATGCGCTTAGAAACCCAAGTCTTCACGGACGGCATGAGCGACGAAGAAAAAGCCGCAACCGCCAAGCCCTATAAAGAACGCCTGGAGTTCGAGCTCGGCGTGATCATTCAAATGGGCTTTCCGGGGTACTTCCTGATCGTTGCGGACTTTATTCAATGGGCCAAGGACCACGACATTCCCGTCGGTCCGGGCCGTGGTTCGGGTGCGGGTTCGGTCGTGGCGTGGGTGCTGACCATTACGGACTTGGACCCGCTGCGCTTCGGCTTGCTGTTCGAACGGTTCTTGAACCCCGAACGTGTGTCCATGCCTGACTTCGACATCGATTTTTGCCAAGACCGTCGCGACGAAGTCATCAAGTACGTCCAAGACAAATACGGTCGCGATCACGTCGCCCAGATCATCACGTTCGGTAAGCTGCAAGCCCGCGCGGTGTTGCGCGACGTCGGTCGCGTGTTGGAAATGCCTTACGGTCAGGTGGACCGCATTTGCAAAATGGTGCCCAACGATCCCGGCAAAGCCATGACGGTGCCCGAAGCCGTCGAGGCCGAGCCCGAACTGCGCCGAATGATCAAAGAGGAGCACGAAGTCGCGCAGCTGATCGACATCGCCAAGCCGTTGGAAGGCCTCTACCGTCACGCATCCACCCACGCGGCGGGCGTGGTGATCGGTGACCGTCCGTTGGACAAGCTGGTGCCGCTGTACCGCGACCCGCGCTCCGACATGCCGGTGACGGGCTTCAACATGAAGTTCGTGGAACAAGCGGGGCTGGTGAAGTTTGACTTTTTGGGCCTGAAGACTTTGACGGTGCTGTCCACGGCAGTGAAGTTTGCATCCGAAGGCGGTCACGCGGTTGACCTAACCACGGTGTCGTTGGAAGACCAGGCGTCTTTTGATTTGTTGGCGCGCGCCGAAACCCAAGGCGTGTTCCAGTTGGAATCAGCCGGCATGAAAGACCAGCTGCGCCAGATGAAGCCGACGACGTTCGAAGACATCATCGCTATTGTGGCGTTGTACCGTCCGGGTCCTATGGAAAATATCCCCAGCTACATTCGGCGTAAGCACGGTGATGAAAAGCCGGATTATCTCTACCCGACGTTGGAGCCTATTCTCAAAGAAACCTTCGGCATCATGATCTACCAAGAACAGGTCATGCAGATCGCGCAGGAGCTGTCGGGCTATACCCTCGGCGGTGCTGATTTGCTGCGTCGCGCCATGGGTAAAAAGATCCAGGCGGAAATGGACGCCCAGCGCAAGCTGTTTGTCGAAGGTGCGGAAAGCCGTGGTGTGCCCGGCCAAAAAGCCGATGAAATCTTCGATCAAGTGAACAAATTCGCAGGCTACGGTTTCAACAAATCCCACGCGGCGGCTTATGCTTTGGTGGCGTACCACACGGCGTATATGAAGGCCAACTTCCCGTTTGAATTCATGGCCGCTTCCATGACCTTGGATTTGGGTAATACCGATAAGTTGAACGCCTATCGTCAAGAGCTGGACCGCATGGGCATCAAGCTTTTGTCGCCCGACATCAATGCGTCGGAAACGTATTTTAAAGTCGAACGGGATGTGGACAAAAAACCGACGGCCATTCGCTATGCTTTGGCGGCGTTGAAAAACGTCGGTGAAGCGGCCATGGAAAGCATCATTGACGAGCGCACCCAAAACGGCCCGTTCAAAGACTTGGAAGATTTTGCAGGCCGCTTGGACACGCATCAAGTCAACAAACGCCAAATGGAAAACATGGTGCGATCGGGAACGTTCGATTCCCTCAATCCGAACCGCAAACAACTGTATCATGGCATTGAAGCCATCATGGGTGAAGCCTCCGCCCAACAGTCGGAACGCGAAAGCAATCAGATCGGCTTGTTCGGTGGCGAAGACCAGCCCAAGCAAACCATCCGCGTGCCCGACGTGGCCGACTGGCCCCCCATGGAACGCCTGCGCGAAGAATTCGACGCCATCGGCTTTTATCTGTCTGCCCACCCGTTGGACAGCTATGGCAAAAGCTTGCAGCGCCTGGAAGTTGTGCCCTACGGCGACGTGTTGGAGAAGGGCGCCGCTGGGAATTACACCTTGGCAGGAACCGTGGTCAGTAAAAAAGAACGCATATCGCAAAAGGGCAACCGTTATGCCTTTGTGACGTTCTCCGATGCATCCGGGTCCTACGAAGCCACGCTGTTTTCTGAAACCCTGTCGGCAGCGGCGGAGCTTTTGGAAGCAGGGACGGCGGTCTTGATTAAGTGCACCGCGCAGTTTGAAGGTGAAACAGCCAAGCTTACGGCGCAGTCCATTCGCTCGCTCGATCAAATGGCGTCTCAAACCTCGGCCGGCTTGGAGGTGACCTTGAATAGCGACAAACCTCTTGAGGCCCTGAAAGAAGCTTTGGGTGCGGCGAAGTACGGTCGTGGACAGGTGCGCGTCGTCGTGCGCACGCCAGAACGCGAAACCAAAATCGATCTGAAGAAAAACCCGGTGTCCGTCACCCCGGAATTGCTACACAGCATTTATTCCATCGCCGGGCTGGTCGAAGTTCAGGAAATCTAAACAGGGACAGCAAGTGCCTGGGTTAAGAAATGGCGTTGTCGTCTTCGACTTCGTCTTGGTGCTGTCTTGCGGCAATCTGGGCGGCTTCGGGGGCTTGTTCGGGGTCTTGTTCAGGGCTGGGGATTGTCATTTGTGCCAAGGGGAATGTGATGGACACGCGCGTGCCTTTGCCTTTGATGGAAGAGATGCTGAGCGAACCACGGCATTCTTCGGCAAAACTTTTGGCCAGATATAGCCCCAATCCCGTGCCGTCATAGCGGCGTTCCAAACGTGTGTCGACTTGTTCGAATGGGCGCAGAGCTTTTTGGATGTCCTGATTGCTCATGCCGATGCCCGTGTCTTTGACAATCACACGGACGCGTCCAATTTCCAAAGTGCTTTCAACGGTTATCTTGCCATTTTCTGGGGTGAATTTCACCGCGTTCGACAAGATGTTCAACAACAGCTGCAAAGCTTTGCGGGGGTCGGCCATAATGGGTGGGAAGGGCGTGTCGTAGTTCATGCTCAACCGAACACCAGCCGTTTGTGCCTGACCAGACGTAAAGCGATAGGCTTTTTCCAACAACGCATTGATGTCGGTTTTTTGCAAATCGACGGACGATTTACCCGCTTCGATTTTAGACACGTCCAAGACATCGTTAATGACGCTGAGCAAGTGTTGCCCGCTTTCATGAATGTCGCCCAGGTAGGACAGATAATTGGGATTGTCGACGGGACCCAAAACTTGATTGGACATTAAATCTGAAAACCCAATAATCGCGTTCAAGGGAGTGCGCAACTCGTGGGACATGTTGGCGAGGAACGCACTTTTGGCGCGGTTGGCCAGCTCGGCTTGTTCTTTGGCTTGACGCAGTTCGGTCTCAACTTTTTTGCGCTCGGTGATGTCGAGGATCGAGCCTTCCATTGAGATCAAGTTACCGATACCGTCACCGTTGACGCGCCCAATTTCTTCAATGGTGCGAATGGCGCCGTCAGGGTGCATGACCCGATATTCAATGGTGTAGTTTTCGTTGTTGTCCATGCAGTATTGAATGGACTTTTCAACGGTGGGCAGGTCTTCGGGATGAACGGAGTCATAAAACGCGTTGAACGACGGAGCGAGGGAGCCGGGTTCCAGGCCGAGTATGCGGTAGTATTCGTCCGACCATAAGGATACGCCTGTTTTGAAATTGTGCGACCAACTGCCCAGGTGAGCGATCTGTTGAGCCGCTTTCAAGTTGCGTTCGGAACGCTGCACCGCGCGGGTGCGTTCTGCGACGCGTTCTTCCAGGGCATCGTTGGCGTCTTTGAGCGCCATCTCCGCCACCTTCAGGCTGGTGATGTCCATACCGTAGCCGTTGGCGTATTCCCCATCCGGGGCGGGGCTGAAGGTGATGGTGAAGATGGTTTCCCCCACCACCGCATACATGAAGCGTTCGTCTTTGAGACGGATCACATCCCCCACCACACGCACAACATCGGACGGCACGGTTTCTTTCACGATGATGCCCCAGTCCTTCAGCAATTCGCTGCTGGCCGGGTTGGCGTTGAGCAATATCCCGTCCTTGGAGATGCGTATAACCGGATTGGGGTTTTGTTGTGGATAGAGGGCAAGCTGCTCAATGTTGCGCTCATGCATGCGCCGTTCCGTGATGTCGGCGAACAGACGGATATCGTCTTCGATGTCTTCGGGTTGCACCACCTCAAAAATGCGCTGTTCGCCGAGTTGATCTGTGACGATCAGATCGCTTCCCGGCTGGGCCGATAAAAATTCATCCAGACCGCAGTCATCAATGAAGCGTTTCATGGCGAGGGTTTTTGCTTGTGGACGGTCTTGGCCCAAGTGCAGCACGCCGATGTCCAAAGCGTCGGTAATGCTGATCAACGTGTGCAGACGTTCGAGCTCCGACTGCGCGGCGGCGCGTTCTTTTATGGCATCCAACTTGTGACGTGTCTCCACATCCAAAGCTTCGCGCTTGGACAGGATTTCTTCGGTCAAGTGATTGAATTGCAATTCCATGTTGCGCAGCTCATCACCCTGGTAAAGCGCTACGGGGGCAGAGCTGCCGTACAAGCGTTCGGAAAAATGAGCAACCCTGGCCGTTAAGTCCCCAATGCGGCGCATCAAAAAGGCCAATGAGCCCATCAACAATGTGATCAGAACCAGGGCCAAAATGGTGCGTTGCTTGCGGTCCTGATTGAGCAGCGGTTCCATCAATTCATGCACCCGCGCTCGGGGGATGAGGCTGAGAAAATTGGCTTGGATCTCGCTCGACCCATAATCGAAGAAGGCTTTGCCGGTGGTGATGAAGCCGGTGGACAGGTCCGACAAACGGGTGCCGACAGGCAGCAAGGCTTCGTTGGAACTAGCGAGAATGCGATCCGTTGTTTGCGCACCCAAAACAACGATGTTGTCCGAGCCCAAAAACGTGCGTTGCGAAGAAATCAAAAATTGGGAATTGATGTTGGAAACGCCTATGACATAAGCGATCAGCTGATTGTCGTCATCATATATGATGGCTGATGAAATGATATGCGGCTTGCCTTCATACTCGGTGATCAGCGCTTGACGCAGGCTTTTTTCGATGGTCAGACGTTGCGGCATGGCGTAAAGCTCGGGCAACGGATCACTGTGGGGGCTGAAGTGTTTGCGCACACGCAGTTGTGGGTCAATCAACAGCAAATGGTCGGGCGGTTGTTGGTTGCGCAACACGGCCCGGTCCGGCAGCCATGTCGGGGCATTGTCCGTGGGGAAGGGGACGGAGATGTCACCACTGTCCCAATTGCCGTCCTGTGCCCGCAACACGTCAACAGCGTGTTGCGTTTTGCCTTGGCCTGCGATCAAGTGAACGGATTGAAACTGTTGACGCAGGGCGTCGTTGAACCGCATGCGGTCACGCTGCGCCTTGTCGTGCAGGCGTGCGGTGAATTCGGCTTCATAAATATGTGTGAGTGTCGCGGTTTGGTAGCGATCCATGACGTACCACAAGACCACCGCTGTGGTGAATGCCACCAGCAGCAGGCGAAACGTCAGTGTGGTTTTTTTGAATGCCTCGATCACACCCCATTAAACCCGGCTTAGTCCGGGGCTCCTATCAACTCGTTTTCCTCAAACTTCCAATTGTTCTTGCGCAAGGCCGATGCCGGAACGATGGCGAACTCTTGCGAAATCTTTGATGCATTTTCAATCAAGTGATCCACAAGCTCGTCCGCCAAGCGCGAATGGGCCGGCGTCTCTTTGGCCCATGTCGTGACATTAAAAACGCGATACAGCGGGTACTTTCCTTGCGCCAAAGCTGCACGGTCCGCAGGCGAATGTCCGTCAACGTTCAAAACTTTGACGTTTGTGTTTTCCAACTGAGCTTGGCGCCCGATATGCCACAAGGTTTCATATCCCAACGAGCCCGGCGTCACAGAAACCTGTTTGACCATATCTTTGATGGCTGAAACTTCGGTGATGTTCCAGCCGAATTCCTGTTCATTGTCCAAGATCAAACGCCAATGGCCTGGACGCGCCTTGCAATGCAAGCGGGCGAAAGCGCGCACTTGTGTGTCGGGGCCGGGTTTAAAGCCGCTCATGGGCAGTTCCGACCAGTCACGTATGTCGTTGGCGAATAAACTTCTGGCTTGCTCGGCGGACACGTTCGTGTGCGCGTTGTCGGCATGCGTCAGCAAGGCCAAAGCACCAATGCCGATGGTGTGGTATGTCAGTCCAGGCAATCGGTCCGTGAGCCCCGGTGGGCAGCAAAAGCCCCCAATATCGGCGGCTTTGTCAGACAATAGACCGGCAGAAACGCCGCAGGTTCCGTTTTGCACAGCGACTTTAATACCGCGCGATTTCGCAAACGCTTGGATCATCGGGCCCAACGACGGGTAGAGCTGTTGATCCAAAGCAATGGCCAAATTGACCTTTTGGTCCGTGTTGATCTTATGGGTAACGCCTTGGGATTCCCATTCCGCGCCCATGGGGATGATTTCGGTTGGCGGCGAAAATGCGCGCCCACCCAAGAGGTGATCATGGTTTGCTTTTGCATTCGTTAGGCACACAAGCGTCAAGCTTAGAGTTGTGAGCAACGCATAGGTATAGCGTAAGCCGAATTTGGTGATCATCGCCCCCTCAAATCTTTATTGTCTGTCTTTGCGATCCCGAACCTTCAACATACTCGCCTTTATCGTATGAATACAATGGCAACTTACTAACCAGCGGCGACGGTCATTTTTGTGTAACAATTATAAGGTGCAACGCGTTCGTGAGCCCCGACGGTATACAAATCGGCGTTTGTGAACTTTTAAAAGTAGGCATTGCGAAAACGGAAAAGGTCCTTTAATCAAGGCCCCAAGTGCACAACAGTGCAGAAAACAAAACGGAATTGATGACATGAGCGCGCAGATATTTATTGACGGTGAAGCTGGCACGACGGGCCTGCAAATCCGTAACCGTTTGAAAGACCGGACCGATATCGAAATCGTCAGCCTGACGGAAGAAACCCGTAAGGATGCCAGCGCGCGCCGTGACATGCTCAACAGCGTCGATTTGGCAATCTTGTGCCTGCCCGATGACGCCGCGCGTGAAGCCGTCTCCATGATCGAAAACGACCATGTGAAGGTTATCGACGCGTCGACCGCTTATCGCGTGGACGAAGATTGGGCCTATGGATTTGCGGAACTCAATGGCGATCAAACTTCTGTGATTGCCAATGCAAAACGGGTGAGCAACCCGGGTTGTTATGCGGTCTCAAGCATCTCCATGCTCAATCCATTGGTTTCAAGCGGCCTGTTGCCCGCTGATCATGCGGTGACGATCAATGCCATCTCTGGCTACAGCGGCGGCGGTAAACAACTGATTGCTAACTTCGAGGATACATCCTCCGACGGCTATACCGAATCAGCGTTTTTTGCTTACGGTCTGACCTTGAAGCACAAGCACGTGCCGGAAATTCAAAAGCACGGTGGGTTGAGTAACCCTCCGCTGTTCGTGCCGTCTGTGGGCCGCTTTGCCCAGGGTATGCTGGTTCAGTTGCCGTTGCAGCTTTGGGACCTGCCGACGAAACCGAGCGCAAAAGACGTGCACGGCGTGTTAGCGGACCACTATGCTGGGCGCCCATTCGTGAAAGTTGCCGACTTAGGCGATACGGCCGCCATGGCCCGGATTGATCCTCAAGACGCCAACGCCACCAATGATCTGCGCTTGTTCGTATTCGCGAATGAAGACGACGGTCAGGCCGTGGTGATGGCGCAGCTGGATAACCTGGGCAAGGGGGCGTCGGGCTCGTGCGTGCAGAATTTGAACATTATGTTCGGTTTTGACGAAGGGGCGGGGCTTTAAGCTTTTGGGGCTTGGGCTTCGACGCAAACGCCACTGCAGCATTCATCGGTGAGATACGCCACAACCGCTTCCATGGTGTCGAAATTGGCCGTGCACTGAACCGCACGCCCGTTTTTGGTTTGGTTGACCAAGTTGGCGTGGACCAAGGTTTGGATGTGATGCGCCAAGGTTGACGGCGCGGTGCCCAGATGATCTTGGATTTGACCAATGTTCAGACCTTCTGGCCCGGCGCGCACCAATAAACGAAACACGTGCAGGCGGGTTTCGTTTCCGAGCGCGCCCAAGATATCGGCGGCTATGGCTAGGCTGTGGCTTTCAGTCATGTCATAAGTAACTAGTTTTATGGTGGTTTGAAGTCAAGTTACATTCGTGTCTGCCCTGTGATAGTGTAACGCTACGCTGCCTATAGAGCCTTGAAATATGACGACAATAGAAGACGAATTAAACGCGCTACGTGAAGAAAATGCCTTGCTGAGACAGCAGTTGGGCCGGCGCGACGATGCTCTCTTTCACACCGTGCTAGACACCATACCCGTGCGTGTGTTTTGGAAAGACCTAGAAGGCCGGGTGATCGGGTGCAACCGGCTGTACGCCATTGACGCCGGTTTTGAGCATCCGCGTGAAGTCATTGGGCTTCGGGATCAAGACATGAGCTGGCGCGCGCGGGCGGATCAATACCTTGCGACAAACGAAGAGATCATCACGTCTGGTCAGCCAAAGCTGGGGTATGAGGAGCCGTACCTCAACAAAGACGGTCAAGAGACCTGGCTGCGAAAGTCCAAAAGCCCATTGCGTGACGAACATGGAGACATCATCGGTGTCTTGGGTATTTACGAGGACGTCACCAAGCGCAAACAAGCCGAAAATGCCCTGACAAACGCCAAGGTTCAGGCCGAAAATGCGAATATGGCGAAGTCTCAGTTCCTCTCGTCCATGAGCCACGAACTGCGCACACCTCTGAACGCCATCTTGGGCTTTGCTCAACATTTGGAAGGTGATCCTCATAACCCACTCAATGCCGACCAGCTGGAAAGTGCAGGGCATATCATCACGGGCGGTCGTCATCTGATGGAGCTCATTACCGAAATTTTGGAGCTCGCGAAAATCGAAGCCGGACATTTAAACCTGAAGCCGGAGGCTCTGGACTTGGTAGAGATCCTCTACGAAACCTTACCTTTGGTGCAAGGGGAGGCGGAAAAGAAGTCTGTCGAACTGAAGCTCCCCGCCGTTGGGCGCGATGTGCCGAAGGTGATGGTCGACTTGAAACGCGCAAAACAGGTGCTGCTGAACCTGTTGACCAATGCGGTGAAATACAATGTTGAAGGGGGCTCGGTCACCTTGGACAGCGAACGCGAAGGTGATTTCGTAACGATCACGGTTACAGACACGGGTATTGGTATGTCGCCAGAAGGCCTGCAAACCCTGTTTACGCCGTTTTCGCGCTTGGGTCAGGAAAACACGGACATCGAAGGCACCGGCATCGGCCTGGTCATTACCCAGGACTTAGTGTGTCTAATGGGCGGGGAAATCGGCGTGAAGTCCGAATTGGGCAAAGGCTCGACCTTTTGGGTGAAGCTGCCCGTCGCCCCGCACAAATGAGGCGCATCCATGCCAACCTCTTGATGCTGTGTGCAGCATTGATCTGGGGGGTGACCTTTTCCATTCAACAGCTGGCTATGGAACATATACCACCGAGCTGGTTTACCGGGATCCGGTTTGTGCTGGGGGCTTTGGTGGTTCTGCCGTTGGCGTTGCGAGAACGGCACATCAAAAGCGTTCGAGAAAGCTGGACACTGGACCGTGGTGCTTGGCCTTGGATGGTTGCGACCGGTGGGGCGTTGTTTCTGGGGGCGCTGTTTCAGCAATATGGGATTGAACATACCACGGTCGCCAATGCCGGGTTTTTGACAGCACTTTATGTACCCCTAACGCCGATCATCGCATTTTTCATTCTCCGCCAACACCCACACCCAACCATTTGGGCGGCTGCTTTAGCCTGCTTAGTTGGGGCATACATGATGTCGGGCAGTACATTGGATGCCTTGAATGTGGGGGATGTGTGGGTGGTTCTCGGTGCGCTGTTTTGGGCCATCCACATTTTGTTGGTGGGCTACATCACGCCGCGCACGGGTGCACCGTTCCACGTGGCCTGTGTGCAGTTTTCTGTTGTCGGGGGATTGGGGCTGTTGGTCGGCGCAATGGTAGAAGACATTACTGTGCAAGCCATCGTTAACGCAGCCCCCATGATCGCCTTTTCCGGCCTATTGTCGGTGGGCATGGGCTTCACGTTGCAAGTGGTGGCGCAAAAGCACACCCCGCCGGCAGATGCAGCCGTCATCTTAAGTGCCGAAACCGTGTTCGCCGCTTTAGCTGGAGCCATCATCTTAGGCGAGAGCTTAGGCGTTCTTCAATGGAGCGGCGGGGCGTTGATTTTGTCCGGGGTCTTGGCTGTTGAGCTGTTGCCCTTGGTTTTTAGGCAACCGAGAAGTGGGCCAACCTAAGAGGTGGAGAGTTTCATCTCAACAGGCTTTAAAACGCTCACCCCCAGCACTTGGGCATAGGCAATGGCCTGCTGCTCCGGGGGCTCCGCCATGCGTCGGTGCAGCAGGGGGACGTTTAAAGTTTCATCCGTATGTGTCAGAACCAGGGTCTGCATGCCGTCTTTGGCTTGGCCCATAATGATCCCCGTGTAAGCGGACAGCTTGACCACGGATTGGGAGCGGTAAAATGGTATTTTTTTGGTCAGCTGGACTTCGGACCGGTCTTGGTCGATGCGGGCATAGAGACGGCCGAAAGCGCCGATGTAACCGACCACCATGACCAAAATAGTAATCACCAATAATCCAATGCCATAGGGCAGATAAGCGCGGTCCAGCCAAGCCATGGCTAGTAGAAAGCTGGAAATGAACAAGCCGCCTTTGCCCAAGGCAAACGCCACAAAACTCAGGATCACCTGGGCCCGCACGGTGACGGCCAATGGTTCACGATCAAGATCAAGAGCAAATGGTTCCGCGCGGTTGATGATGGTTTTGAAAACAGCGTCGGTGAAGCTGGACATGGATTAGGTCCTGACCCTACTATACGTCGATGTCTTCCACGAATTGGGCGTGTTCTTGGATGTAGGCATAGCGCAATTCTGGCTTCTTGCCCATCAGACTTTCCACCAGACTTTCGGTGTCGTGCAGGTCGTCCCAATCTTCTCCGCCGTGGCCGGACGGCACGGTGACGCGCAATAGGGTGCGCTTGTCCGGGTTCATGGTTGTTTCCTTCAATTGCGCAGGGGGCATCTCACCCAAACCCTTAAAGCGGGAAATGTCGATTTTGCCGCGGCCCTTGAACTCGGTTTTCATCAATTCGTCTTTGTGTTCGTCATCCATGGCGTACAAGGATTTGGCCCCCTGAGAAATACGGTACAGCGGGGGCATGGCGATAAAAAGACTACCATTTTCAATAAGTTTTGGCATTTCTTTAAAGAAGAACGTCATCAATAAAGACGCGATGTGAGCGCCGTCTACGTCGGCATCGGTCATGATGATGATCTTTTCGTAACGCAGGGCGTCTTGGTCATAAACCTTGCGCGTGCCGCAGCCCAGGGCTTCGGTCAAATCGTTAAGCTCTTGGTTGGCTTTGAGCTTATCCAGCGTCGCAGAGGCCACGTTGAGGATTTTGCCGCGCAAGGGAAGAATGGCCTGGGTTTTGCGATTGCGCGCTTGTTTGGCGGAGCCGCCAGCGCTGTCACCCTCAACAATAAACAGCTCGGTACCCGCAGATGTGTTTTGGCTACAGTCGGCCAGTTTGCCGGGCAGGCGCAGTTTCTTCGTTGCGGACTTGCGTTTGGTTTCTTGTTCCAGGCGGCGGCGCGTGCGGATGTTGGCGCGTTCCACCGCGTTGTCCAACAAGATTTTCGCAATCTTCGGATCGGACGAAAGCCAGTGATCAAATCGGTCGCGCACCGCATTTTCGACTAGGCGAGCTGCCTCTGCAGTTGCCAGCTTATCTTTGGTTTGGCCTTGGAATTGCGGGTCAGAAATGAAGGCCGAGAGCATTACCGTGGCTCCGCCGATCATATCGTCCGCTGTGATTTTGCCGGCACGCTTATCACCGACCAATTCAGCATAAGCTTTGATGCCCTTGGTCAACGCCGAACGCAGGCCCGATTCATGGGTGCCGCCTTGGGGGGTGGGCACGGTATTACAGTATGAGTTTAAGAACCCATCTTCGTCGGTCGGCCACGCGACGGCCCATTCGACGCGGCCGGGGCCTTCGGGGAAGTTGGCTTGGCCGTCGAACGGCAAGGGGGTGACGGTGCGCCGTTCTTTGAGCAAGCTTGCCACATAGTCGCCCAGGCCGCCCGGGAAGTGCAGCTCAGCCTTTTGCGGGACGTCCTTGTCCTCTTTGTCCTTGAGCAGGCTTTCTTCACAGGTCCAGCGGATTTTGACGCCGCGGTACAGATACGCCTTGGAGCGAACCATACGAAACAATGTATGTGGGCGAAAATGGTTGCGGGTGCCGAAGATGTCGGTGTCGGGAACGAAGCTCACCGTGGTGCCGCGCCGGTTATTGACCGGGCCCAAATCTTCCAGTTTGGAGGTGGGCAGCCCGCGCGAATAGGTTTGACGGTAGAGCGTTTTGTCTTTGGCGACTTCGACGATGAGCTCGCTCGACAACGCATTGACGACGGAAGAGCCCACACCGTGCAGACCACCAGATGTCTCATACGCGCCGCCGCCGAACTTGCCGCCGGCGTGCAAGGTGGTGAAGATGACTTCCAAGGCGGACTTGTCTTTGAATTTGGGGTGGGCGTCGACGGGAATGCCGCGGCCGTTGTCTTTGACCACCAGACGGTTGCCGGGTTCTAACGCGACTTCAATGACCGACGCGTGGCCTGCGACCGCTTCGTCCATGGAGTTGTCCAGGATTTCCGCCGCCAAGTGATGATATGCGCGCTCATCCGTGCCGCCGATGTACATGCCGGGGCGCTTGCGGACGGGCTCCAAGCCTTCCAGAACCTCGATGTCGGCGGCTGTATAAGCATTCCCGCTTACGGACGCAGCAAGCTCCACTTTTTTCTTGGCAGCTTTTTTGGCCGCCGGTTTGGATTTGGCAGCGGATTTGGTTTTGGATTTGGCTTCGAACAAGTCGCTCATCTTTGGTCGGTATCTTTGAGAAAATTATGTGTTTGGAGATGGGATAGCAGTGTTATCCTAAATCTATCCTAAAACCTTTGGTATGGCTTTAGCTGCATCATAGGGTAGTTTTTCATCAATCAAAGCACAAAATATAGCTCTTTCCATCAATATTGCGTAGGCCGCTATGACCGAATCGACTGTTTCTTCTTCTGAACAACCGCGTGGTGAGCTTGCCATCCGCCAAGTTGCCATGCCGGCGAATTTGAATTCCGGCGGCAATGTCTTCGGCGGGTGGATTTTGGCCCAAATGGATTTGGCGGGCGGCATTACGGCCAACGACCATGCTCAGGGCCGGGTCGCAACGGTTGCCATCACGGCCATGGAGTTCCATTTGCCAGTGTTGTCGGGGGACGTGTTGTGCTGTTATGCCGACGTCACGGACAAAGGCAATACGTCCCTGACCATTCATGTTCAGGCGTGGGTCCATCGACGCACGGGCTCTAAATTGGAACAATTGAAGGTGACCGAGGGTGACTTTGTGTTTGTCGCGCTGAACGAAGACGGATCGAAACGCCAAGTCCCGAAACCCTAAAGGGGGAGGTTTCTCATGTCCAACCGTGTCCATTTGATCACCTTAGGGGTTAGCGACATGGCCCGCTCCCGGGCTTTCTATGAAGCGCTTGGGTGGGAGCGTGCGCCTTATGACTTAGATGAAGTGAGCTTTTATCAAGCCGGTGCCCAAGTTTTGGGCCTTTATCTGCAAGATATGCTCGACGCCGATACAGGGTTATCTGGTGCCAAGCCGGGCGGGATCACCTTGGCGATCAACCAAACTTGCCGCGAAGACGTCAATGAGATGCTGGCCAAGTTGGTCAATGCCGGGGGAAGCATTCTCGCCGAGCCTAAAGACATGCCTTGGGGCTACGTCGCATATGGGGCCGATCCGGACGGTCATCCGTGGGAGTTCAGCTATGTGCCTACACTGATCCCAAATGCGGATGGCGCCGTCATTTTGCCCGAAAGCCTTGACGCTTAAGAGCCTTCAGACCAATAGCGTGCGTGGGCTTGGCTCAATGCAAACTGCCAGGTGCAGTGCTGGGGCAGGGTCGGGTGCGTGCCCATGACGGCGTTCTGCGCCGATGTGCGCGCGTTGTCATGGGGCTGCGATGCGGTATGCAGACCCAAAGCGTCAGGTTGGGTGCAACGGCTAAAGGGGCGATGTGAATACGTCATTTTAGGCCACCATCAACAAAACATATGCAGCCGCAAACAGTGCGGTTACTGCCGTGATTTCACCCAGGATGCGTTCGAATTGGTTCATGCTGTTCATAACGAGTACTCCGTTCCGTGTTCTTCTGGTAGAGAACATAAAGAGAACAAACATACCCGTCAAGCAAAAAAGAACAAAAACAGAACACTTGTCCCAGAACCTTTGGGGAACAATAAATGTGTGTACCGATCAAAGGGCTCCATGCTTAAGTGGATCATGTTTAAAAACGTACACCCGGCTGTGCTTTTAACCTTGTCCGCCTTGTTTTGGGGCGGCAATTTTGTCGTTGGCCGTTGGGCGAGCACGGACATCCCGCCGCTGAACCTGACCTTTTGGCGGTGGCTGGTGGCGGGGCTCATTTTGTTGCCGTTTGTGGCTGTGCCCATTTGGCGCAACCGGGCCCTTTTGCAAAAGCATCTTTTGTTACTGATCGTCTTGGCCGTGACGGGCATGGTCATGTTTCACAGCTTCACCTATATCGCGCTGAACACCACGACCGCGATCAATGCCGCCGTCGTTTTGGCGAGCATGCCCATCGTTATCCCTGTGGTGTCGGTTTTCATCAGCGATGAACGCCTCAGCGCTCGACAAGCCCTTGGCATCGTCATTTCGGTTCTGGGCGTGGTCGTGATCGTGTCGCGCGGCTCATGGGACGTCTTGGTCAATTTAAGCTTTGCACCGGGAGATTTGTGGGTTTTGGCTTCGGTCGTTGCGTGGTCGGTGTATTCTGTGTTGCTGCGCCGCCTGCCCAAGGGGAAAGGCCAAGCCATTGCGCCCATGGTCATGTTGGGCGCTAGCATGTGGATCGCAATTTTGGTGCTGTTGCCGTTGTATTTGTGGGAATTTAGAGAGATTGGCGGATTTGAACTGAATCCTTCGAGTGCCTTGGTGATTGCTTACGTCGCCATTTTCGCCTCCATCGCCGCCTTTGTGTGTTGGAACGCAGGTGTTTTGCAGGTGGGGGCGAATAAGGCCGGGCTGTTTATTCATTTGATCCCGCTGTTTGCGTCCATCTTTTCCATCATCTTCTTGGGCGAAAGCTTAGAGACCTATCATTTCATCGGCATTGCGCCGATTATCGCCGGAATATTGCTGACGACGACGGCAAAAACAACCGCCGCACAGCCCGTGAAAGACGCCTGACACCATGTCCGTTCCACACTACAAAATGAACATCTTCATGCTGGCGACGGCCCAGGGCTTTTATCTGGTGTCTGGGGTCACGTACATCATGTTTGCAGGCCTTGTGGGTCAGATGTTGGCCGACAACAAGCTGTTGGCCACGCTGCCTGTGGCCATCATGACCATCGGCACGGCGTCGAGCACCATCCCCATGTCCATGTTGATGCGCCGCGTCGGGCGCAGGTTTGGATTTTTGATCGGGGCTTCAGCTGGCGTGGTGAGCGGCCTGATGGGGGCGTATGCCGTGTGGATCGGTGATTTTGTCCTGTTTTGTGCCGCCACATTGATCATGGGGATTTATCAGGCCTGCACCCAGTATTATCGCTTTGCTGCCATTGAAAGTGCGCCCATGACCTATGTCAGCCGGGCGGCCTCGTTTGTGCTGTTGGGTGGCGTGCTCTCGGCCTTAGTTGGGCCCAGTGTGGCGGTCTTTAGCCGCGATCTGTTGGATCCCGTCCCCTTTGCCGGTGGTTTCGCCATGGCGGCGGGGGTCAGTATTCTCGCCATGATACCGCTTTCGTTCGTGCGCATTCCGCGCCCCATGGAAGAGGCCAACCACGAAGGGGCGCGGCCTTTGCGCGTCATTATGCGCCAGCCCGTGTTCATTGCCGCCGTGCTCAATGCGGCCACCAGTTACGGTCTGATGGTGTTGGTGATGACCGCGACGCCTTTGGCGATGACGGCGTGCGGCTTTGAAATGCACGAAACCGGATCTGTTATTCAGTGGCACGTGTTGGCGATGTTTGTGCCGTCATTCTTTACGGGCAGCCTCATACACCGCTTTGGGTTGCTGACCATATTGTTCACAGGCATGGCGTTGTTCATCTTGAGCGCGATGTTCGCGGTGTCGGGCATCGGGTTCTTGAACTTCACAGGTGCGCTTGTCTTGCTGGGTGTGGCGTGGAACTTCCTGTTCGTCGGCGGCACGACGTTGCTGACCGAAGCCTATAAACCTTCCGAAAAAGCCAAGACCCAAGGCGTGAACGAATTCATTGTTTTTGCCTCCGCCGCGACCGGGTCTTTTTCGTCCGGCGGACTGTTTAACGTGTCGGGTTGGGATGCGGTCAACTACGGCATGGCGCCGTTTTTGGTCCTGACGTTCACGGCAACGCTTTGGTATGCTTACACAAAACGCAAGGAAGCGTGAGGCAATCATGGGCAAGCCGGGCCGTGACGTATTCTTGTTTTGATTGCATGTTCAGTCGTGGCTATACTCTGTATGTCTGAATGCTTGTATGGAGAGGCTGTAAAATGTATCCCACAAACAATGAGGTTTTAGACACCATTGTGGACTGCATTCACAATGGTCAGTTTCTGCGGGCTTATCATTTGTGGTCGTCTTATAACCAAGTTGAACACAACGCCTGTGAAAACTGCCTGTACAAACAAATGCGCGGATTTGAAGACTGCTGCATGTGTTTGGAAACAAAATTGCGCACCCTAAATCTGTACGAAGACAATCACTCTCCCTTTGGGCATTCGTTGTCTTTGCCCATTGAAAAATTGACTGCGCACAACAAACGCCATCCTTTGCAGTAATTTGGTATAAGACGCGACCAAAGAAAAAGCCCAGCTTTCACAGCTGGGCTTTTATCTTGGTTAGGTGAGGGGGGGGGCTTAGTTGCCAAACAGCCCTTTAACAGCACCGCCGATGGAATCGCCGGCCCCTTCAAGCTTTTTGCCGACTTCACCGCCAGCATCGCCGAGGTTTTCAGCAGCCCCTTTGACCGCGTCGGTGGCCGCTTTGCCAACTTCAGCCGCTTTGCCGGAGATATCGGACAAGCCCAGTTGCGACAGGTCCACACCGCTGGCAGCCCCGCCGGCTTTGTCGGTGATGGCGCTGATCAGCTGTTCGACCACTTCTGCGGGGCTTGCGCCACCGTCGGGATCGTCTTTGCCGATGTCGGTCAGGTGAATGTCAGGCAGCGGCGTGGTCAACGTTTTGCCCTCGAACAAGGTGGCGGAAACGTTCACTTTGCCGTTTTTGATGTAGAAGTTGTTGATGATGACCTTCGGGCCTTCTTCTTCACCAGCTGCGCCGGAAGCTTCGGCTTTCTCTTCAGAGGCCCCTTTGTCTTCTGGACCGCTCATGGCTTTGACGAAGTTATCGACGTTTTCTTGGATTTTCGAAATGTTCGACCCACCAGAGCCGATTTCGTAAGTCACTTCCGGACCGTTGACCATGATTTCTTCAACCACGACCACATCTGGGGACCAATCTTCATGAAGTTTGACGCTGATTTCGCCCAGTTTGATGGCGCTGTCGGTTTTAAAACCTGCGGGGTTGCCGACCGTAAGTCCGCGCATACCGGCGCTTTTTTCACCCAGTTCGATGTCGACAGCATCCAAGGTGACGTTCACCTGGGTTGCGCGCGAACCGTGTTCTTCAACGGCGGCTTTTACCAAATCACCGGCATTGGAGGCCACGTATACAACGCCGCCGACGACGGCAACGATCAAAACAGCGATGCCGATTAAAATTTTCTTCAACATATAAATGACCCTTTCAGACCACAAGAATGACGCTTAGTGGAGAGTATGCACCCGTTGGTATATGGCTGCAATAACAGTGCGTTGCAATGATCAAATTCTTGAATTTTTCTGCACTGCACACCATATCTGATTTATGCAAATGAGACGCAAAAAATTGGTGGGGCGTCTCGAAAATTTAACGTCTTTATGTGACACTTGTTAAGTTAGATTCGTAAGAAAAGGTGACCTCCCCATGAATACCCGAGCCTTTAATCCCACTGGCGACCGTGAAATTGCGGGCGTTTTGTTGGCCGGTGGCCAATCCAACCGTTTTGGCGACGGTGACAAATGTCTTCAAGAGCTCGACGGCAAAACCCTATTGGAGCGTGCTGCCTTGAACGCGGCACCGCAAGTGGGTTCGTTGATGCTCAACATCAATGGAGATCCGGACCGCTTCCCGGAAATGGGACTTCCCATCATCAGTGACAACATCCCAGGCCATGCAGGCCCCTTGGCCGGTGTTTTGAGCGCCATGGAATGTGTCGTCAACCACGCCCCGCAAGCCCGTTGGATCGCGACGTTCGCCACCGACACGCCGTTCTTGCCGCCCAACTGGGTTGCTCGCGTTCGTGCCGCCATTACGCGTGAAGGTGCTGAAATGGGTACCGTGTCGTCCAATGGGCAAATGCATCCGGTGATCGGTGTGTGGCCGGTCGAAATGCGCTATGAACTGCGCAAGGCTATGTTGGACCAAGGTGTGCGCAAAGTTGACGCCTGGACGGGCCAATTCAAAGTCGCAAAGGTCGACTTTGAAACCGAAGGCAAGGACCCGTTTTTCAACATCAATACCGCAGATGATTTAAGCCAAGCCGCAAGCTTGATTTAGAGCGCATACATTCCTACTCTCTTATAATAGGGAATCGTAATAGGAATAGTGATGCGCGTGCTCCATATCGAGGACGAACATGCTCACCATGAGCATACCAAACGGCTCTTGGCTGAGATTTATGGTTCAAAACTCGACATGCATTGGGCGGACACCTTTGATTTTGGTGTCCGCGCCATTCAACAAGGCAATGAATACGACTTGGTGCTGTTGGACTATGACTTGTCCGACGGGCACGACGCGACGGAAGTCCTGCGAGACGTCGATGCCGCCAACTTAAACGTTCCGTTCATTGTCATCAGTGCATTGGATGCTTTAGACTTCGATGTCGAAGCCTTGCGCTATGGCGCAGATGATTATTTGCTCAAAGGCCACTTCACGGCCAAGGACTTAAAGCGCGCCATTACCTTTGCAACGTACCGCAAAGACAAAATGTCGTCGCTGAGCAAGATGGCGTTTTATGACCGCGTGTCCACGCTGCCCAATCGTCAGTATCTAACCGAATACACTGAGAAGTCCATCCACATCTCGACGCGTGTCGGGCGGTTCGTTGGGGTGTTCTATATCGACGTTGATGACTTGGACGGCATCAACAAAGCCCACGGCACGGAATGCGGCGATCAAGTCCTGAAAGTTTTTGGGGACCGCATTCAGCAAATCTTGCGCAAAACCGATACGACGGTGCGTGCGGGCGGGGATGAATTTATCGCCGTTTCGCCCGGCATCACCCGCATGGAACACGTCGAAGACTTGATGTCGAAACTGCGCGCCAAGTTGACGGGGAACATTGTCTATAAAGACAGCCGGGTCAAGATCGGGTGCTCCATCGGCAGTGCGATGATCCCCGGCGATACCGATAATTTGGACGACGCCATCAAACTGGCCTACAAATCCATGCGCGCAGATCAAGAAAAGCGCACGTCTTAAGCAACAGGCAGGTTGTGTTGATCCGCGTCGTGCCGTTTTAGACGGCGCTTTCGGGCGGGAAGCTTAGACGCACGCTGGTTCCCAAATCCGGCTGCGAGCGGATCAACATCTCGCCGCCGTGCAGTTCCATAATCTTGCGTGTCAAATTGAGACCAAGCCCCGTGCCTTTTGTTTGGCGGGTGTAGGCCGTGCCATCAACTTGGCCAAACGGTTTTTGTGCCAGTTGGACTTCTGCATGGCTCATGCCGATGCCTGTATCCTCGATGACCAATGTATGTCCTGCATCATCACAATCGTTGTAGATACGGATGTGGCCTTTGTCGGTGAATTTGATGCTATTGCCGATGATGTTGAAGAGCGCTTGTTTGACGCGCAAAGGGTCAATGCGCAAGGTATGAGTATGGTGTGAATCGTTGATGATCTCGATGTCTTTGCCGACCAGATGAGATTTCAAGGTCAGCAAAACGTCATCCAAGAGGGTCTTGATGGGAACCTCTTCAATCTCAAGCACCATTTCGCCCGCTTCAATTTTCGACATGTCGAGGATTTGATTGATGGTTTCCAACAAATGCATGCCGCTGGACATCACCAGTCCGGAATATTCCTTATACTGGTCGGGCAGCGGGCCGAAGGTTTCCAGGTTGATCATTTCGGAAAAGCCGATAACGGAATTCAGCGGCGTTCTGAGCTCGTGGCTCATATTGGCTAAAAATTCTGATTTGGCTTGATTGGCGGCTTCGGCCTGGATCTTCGCATTATACAAGTCTTCTTGGCGTCTGAGGTACATCCACAACAACACGGACAGCATCGCTGAGACGAGCAATGTTAAAATGGACACCCCCCAGTTCAATCCAAGACCTGCGGACGGGGCGAACGGTGTCGGGGCGAGCGATAGCGTCCAGGTGCGGTCCCAAACTTTGAAAGTTTGGCGAACGGTGTAGTCGGTTTGGTCCGTTGCATCTTGGCTGAGGTAAACACTTTGATCGCCGGATGACACTTGAAACGGCCCAATATTGTTTAAGGTGTCGGAAACGGCATCCTCAATCACAATGGATGTGCGAAAGACCGCTGTTACCACGCCATCGAATTGACCGTCCTTTTTTACGGGGAAATAGCCGACAAAGCCGGTGAAACCTTGAAACAACTTCAAGGGCGGCGTCACCAATGGCTCCAGGCTTTCGGAAACTTGTTGAAACACTTTCGCCGCAGGCGGGATGCTCAGGACGTTTTTGCCCTTGGTGTTGGGATTGGTTTGTTCGGGCACGACCCATTCAATCACCCCAGACGGCGCGACATAATTGGTGGCTTGAAAGCCCTTAAAGAGGTTTTGAAAACTCAAAACTTCAGAGGTGAAGTTTTCTTGGGTGTACGTGGTTTGAGAATCCCATTTTTGGGAAACCAATTCGACGACCCGAAACCGGTTCTCAAAAAACTCTTCCAGCCGCAACGCAGCTTGTTCGGCAATGACGCGTGTTTTTTCGAATTGCTGTTCTGCCTGAGTTTGTGTGACGTAGCGATCTGCGACCCACAAAAACGAACCCAACACTAAAAACAATGCAAGTGGAGCTGCGTATTGAATAACGGCCCGAATGTTGGGAGACATTGCCCGAAGGGATCCCTAGATAAGAATTAATGAAACTGAAGTATACGATCATAATGAACGGAAAGCAAAAAGGGCGGCCTCAAGAGCCGCCCTTTGCCGTTTTTGCTCGACCGCTTAGCGATCGATGTTGATTTTCAACATTTCTTCGCCGTCTTCACCGCTCAAGTGTACAGCACACGCGATGCACGGATCGAAACTGTGAATGGTGCGCAGGATTTCCAAGGGTTGATCCGGAACCGCCAAGTTGTGGCCTTGCAGGGCGGCTTCGTAAGGGCCGGATTGACCGTGGTGATCGCGCGGACCGGCGTTCCAGGTGGTGGGAACGATGGCTTGGTAGTTGGCGATCTTTTGGTCTTCGATAACAATCCAGTGACCCAAGGCCCCACGCGGAGCTTCCATGTAACCCGCACCTTGGCATTTTTTCGGCCAGGTTTTGGGATCCCACAGTTCTTCGTTGTGGGTTTTGGTGTCGCCACTTTGAATGTTGGCGAGCAGTTCCTTGTACCAACCGCGCATGAAGTCCAAGTAGATCTTGGTTTCCAATGTGCGTGCGGCCGTACGACCCAAGGTCGAGAACAAGGCCGTCACTGGAACGTCCAGTTTGTTGAGCGTCATGTCCACCAGTTCCTTGGCGTGTGCATTACCGGTTCCGTACATCATCAGCATGCGTGACAGGGGCCCCACTTCCATGGGCTTGCCGTTCCAACGCGGAGACTTCAGCCAGGAATATTTCTGCTCCACATTCAGCTGATCGTAGGGCGGGTTGGGGCCGGTGAAGTTCAGGTTGGTTTCACCTTTGTAGGGGTGAAGACCGATGCCTTCAGCCTTGCCGGAATAATCGTACCAAGCGTGATCGACGTATTCCTGGATTTCGCTTTCATTGTCCAAATCCACGTCATGGATAGTGGACAGGTCGCGGTTCAAGATGACACCGCGTGGCACCTTGAATGTGGACGGATCGAACGTGTCCCCAGTCGGGTAGTCACCATAGGTCATGAAGTTGCCGACACCTTCACCTTTGGCACCCCAGTCTTTATAGAAGCTGGCGATGGCAAGCGTGTCGGGCAGGTAGGCCTGATCGACGAAGGCTTCCATTTTGGAGATGACGTCCGAAATCTTCGCCAGCTGTTCCATGTTGATGGCACTGTCGGAGTTCGGATCCAGCGGGCTGGCCACACCACCGACGAGGAAGTTCGGGTGTGGGTTTTTGCCGCCGAAGATGGTGTGCAGTTGCACCACATCACGCTGCCATTCAAGTGCATCGAGATAGTGGGCCACCGCCATTAAGTTAGCTTCGGGCGGAAGCTTGTATTCAGGGTGTCCCCAATATCCGTTGGCGAAGATACCCAGCTGACCCTGTTCAACGAAGGTTTTGAGCTTTTTCTTCACATCCGAGAAATACCCCGGCGATGATTTTGGATAGTTGGACAAGCTCGACGCCAAGTCCGCGGTGGCTTTGGGATCAGCGCTCAGCGCAGACACCACGTCCACCCAGTCCAGCGCATGCAAGTGATAGAAGTGCATCACGTGATCGTGCACGTATTGAGCCGCGATCATCAGGTTGCGGATCAGCTGTGCATTGGGCGGGATTTTATAGCCCAACGCATCTTCAACCGCGCGCACGGACGCCATGCCGTGCACCAGGGTGCACACACCACAGATACGTTGCGCAAAGGCCCAAGCATCACGCGGGTCACGGCCTTGCAAGATCAGTTCGATCCCGCGCACCATGGTGCCCGAAGAGTACGCTTCGGCGATTGTGTTGTCCTGCATCTGGGCCTCGATACGCAAGTGCCCTTCGATGCGGGTAATCGGGTCAACGACCAGTCGTTTATTCATTGTTCAATTCCCCTAGCTCTAAGCATCTGCGTCATCGAGATATTCGGCAACCAAGTCGGTCAGTTGAATGACCTCTTCTTCGATGTCGAATTCTTCGAACACGTTGTCCAATGTGTGGTGGCAATAGGCGCACATGGTCACGATGGCGTCGGGCTCGACCTTGTCGAACTGCGCCTTCTTGAACTTGAACGCCGCGTGGCGAAGCTGTTCGGCACGTTCGTTCGAACCGACACCGCCGCCACCGCCACAACACCAGTTCATGGTGCCTGCGTCTTCGCATTCGACGAAGTTGCTTGTGACCATGTTCATCAGGTTGCGCGGCTCTTTATTGATGCCGCCACGACGGTTGATCTGACACGGATCGTGGAAGGTGAGACGGCGATCGTCCTTGCCCTTGGTTTTCAGCTTGCCTTGGGCACGCAGGTTGTCCAACAGCTCGATGATGTGGATCACCTCGAAACCATAGGTGCGACCGATCAGGTTCGGACCTTCCCAACGCAAAGCTTGATAGGCATGGCCGCATTCGGGGCTGATGACGCCTTTGACTTTCAGGCGTTCGGCAGCTTCGACCACACGCAAGACCAAGTTACGTGCCACGTCGCGGTTGCCCAGTTGGATGCCGACGTTTGTGGCTTCGAAGGCAGACATGGAAATGGTCCAAGTCACCCCCGCTTTTTTGAAAATGCGCGCCATGGAGCCGATGACTTCCGGGAACTCGGCAATTTCTTGGGCCGAGAAGATCGCCATGTAGTCCGCACCTTCTTTGTCGAATTCAATGGGAATGCCCGTTTCGGCCACAGCGGCTTTGACTTGAGCTTCCAAGGCTTTCGACAAATCACCCATGGGGCTGTTGCCGTCGGTATGACGTTCCGCCGCACCGATCAGTTCGACCGGGGCGTGGCCTGCAGCCGACATGCCTTCGCGCATTTTGCGGATCATCATGGTGATGTCGTTGCCGACCGGACAAACCATGGAACAGCGTCCGCACATGGTGCAGCTGTCATAGACCAAGGTTTCCCAGCCTTTCAGATCATCATCCGTCACCGGTTTGACCAAGCCCACCATACCGGCCAAGCGGCCCAGCAGGGTGAATTCACGCGACCAGATGCGGCGCATCAAGTCGAGCTTTTTGATCGGCGTGTATTTCGGATCTTCGGTGGCGCGGTAGAAGATGCACGATTCCGCGCACAAGCCACAGCTCACACAGCTGGAAAAGAAGCTGGCAACCGGGGCATCGATTTGTTCGCGCAGCGCATTGAGGCCGCGGGTCAATGTTGCGGTCATGATTCAGCTCCTTTGCGGCCTTGGATGGTGCCGTTGTAATACCGTGCCATCACGAACGTGAAGGCATGCATCAACTTGGTAAACGGGAAGGCGACCAGCAGAAGATCAACACTGAGAACGTGCAGCGCCATCATCAAGGTCGGATCGCCGAACAGTTTGTTGACGGCCACATATCCCGTGATCAAGGGCAGGGCGCTCAAGATCAGCACAACATAGTCATCGAACGTGGTGATGGCTTTGCGCACAGGATCGGTCATGCGTGAATAAAACAGCGCGATGATGGCTAGCAAGGCTAAAGCCGTCGAGCTTTCCACGATCACACGACCTGCGCCCGGCCAAGAGATGCCGAACGCATCCGTAAATAGAGCGATGTGCGGGGCGAAGAAGAAGAACGCGATGAAAAATCCCAAGTGGAAAATGTAGCCGCCGATGTATGTGATCGGCGCATACTTCACCAAGCCTTCACGTGGGAAGGTGCGGGTGAAGATGGTTTTGATACCTTGGGCGACGGGCTGGCCTTTTGGTGCAGCCAAATCTTTTTTGCGGCCCAAGATAATGATTTCCACAAGGCGCAACACAACGCCACCGAGGAAGATGATAAGCGCGATGTCGAACCCAGGTCCGCGCGCCCACATCAAGAGATCAAATGCTTCGTTGTTCATGACGATTTCTCCAGATCATGAGCATCCACAGTTTCGTGGGCTTTGGCTGCTTTGGCCTTGCCGGATTTGGCCAGCATGGCGCTTGCCGCACCAAGAGCCGCACCACCTGCGACGGCAGCGACACCGGCTTTGCGATAATCGCCTGACGGAACGGACAGCGGTTTGTAGAAGCCGCCGTTGTCCCAAAAGTCCGGCTCTGTGCAGCCCAAACACGGGTGGCCGGCTTCGATGGGGAAGCTGACGCCGTTGTTCCACTTGACCGTTGCACACGCACTTTTGGTGGTCGGGCCTTTGCAGCCGAGCTTGTACAAGCACCAGCCTTCTTTGGCACCTTCGTCGTCAAAGCCTTCTGCGAACAGACCTTTGTCGTAAAACGGTCGGCGATAGCAGCGATCGTGGATGGCATTGCCGAAGAACGCTTTGGGACGGCCCAATTCATCGAGTTCAGGAATACCGAAGGACAAGAAGTGCGCCAACACACCAGTCATGACCACCGGGATAGGCGGGCAGCCGGGCACGTTGATGATCGGCTTGTCCTTAATAATGTCGGTGACAGCAACCGCACCCGTGGGGTTCGGTTTGGCATGGCCGACACCGCCGTAGGCCGCGCACGTGCCCATGGACACGATGGCGGCAGCACCTTCAGCGGTTTGCTTGAGCATGTCTAAGTTCGAGATGCCTGCGATACACGAAAACCCGGGATCTTTGATCGGGATCGACCCGTCGACCACGACCAGGTACTTGCCCCAGTGCTCTTTCATCGCATGCTCGCGTGCCTCTTCGGCAGCATGGCCGGATGCGGCTTGCAAGGTGTGGTGGTAGTCCAGCGATACCGCATTGAAGATGAGATCTTCAATGCTGGGAGAATGAGAGCGGGTGATGGATTCCGTACACCCGGTACATTCTTGAAAGGAAAGCCAGATGACGGACGGGCGCGCTGCACTTTCCAGTGCTTCTGCAACGCGCGGGGCCAGGGCAGGGGATAAAGCCATTAAAGACGTCAGTGACGCGCAGTACTTCATAAATGCGCGACGGCTGATGCCGTGGGTCTTCATCATGTCTGCCAACTTAGGGGTGGTCTCCATTAGTCGGGTTCTCCCTTCAGTCTTTTGTGTTCAATTCAGAAATGCGTTCCGCCAACTCGCGAACGCCACGTTCGGCGTCTTCGGGCTGCGTTTTCAAAATCTGCGGAATAAACGTGATTTCGATGAAACGGGATTGATATTCGCCGTTTTCATCAAAATGTTCGATCCGCCACACACCCGGTATGGCGGTTTCGTGAATGCGGCTTTCGCCCAAAACAGTGAGCACACAGCTGACTTCGCCCGTGCCCAGAATGTCGTTAAAGATGCGCTCGTCACCCGTCGCAAACGGCATCGCGCCCAGATCGATGGTGGTTTCTTGCCCCGTTTCGATCAGCGCGGTTAAAGCGTGTAGAATTTCATTTAAAAGAGGCGGAGCGTTCCCCGTTTCTACAAACGATAGGATCTCATCCATCTCAGCAGACGTATTTGATTGCGGTATTTTGCAATCCATCGGCGAATTCCCCCTCAACCGATTAGAAACCTTCAAATTTATAACACGATAAACGAAGCTATCTAATGTTACAAGGTTTAACAATTTTGTAACGTAAATTATACCGCGTTGCACAAATTAGTACAACACTAATATGCTAATTTATTTTTTATTCCAGCGACTTATAAGTGAAATAATAGAGTCCGCCACTTGGGGAAGGGCAGCTTCCACAGCTGGGGTCAGGGTTTCGCCGACCCGCAGGTCTTTGGGCTGGATGCCAATCAGGGCACGTTTTTGTGGCACAGCAGAGCGCAAGCGCAGCCCGTCCATGATGTCGTCCAAGCCGATGTCATGCGGGCTACGCCCACGGGTGCGCAGGAAATGATCCATTTCGTTGCCTTCAAAGACTTGCACGGTGCCAACGGGCTGTTGAAGCTGTGCGGCGTCGATGATGATCAGAGCGCCTGCGTCTTCCATATCCACCATCAAGGTCATACCCATGGTGCCACCGTCCATAAGCTTGACGTCTTGGGTCGGGAATTCAGGGTGGGTTTTGAGGGTTTCGAGCGCCCGCACACCGACGGCTTCATCCGTCAACAAGATGTTGCCCAGGCCTAAGACCAAAATTTCTGAATTGGTGGAGTCGTGACTTGTATCCATATGGCGAAGCATACATAGTTCGATCTCCAAAACCAGTGAAAACGATGTGACACCCAAACGATGACTTCAGGTCCCAAACATATCCTCGGCGTGATTGGTTTTAGCGGAAACGGCAAAACCACACTGCTGAGCAATCTGATTCCCGAGCTGATTAAGCGCGGAAAGACGGTGTCGACGATGAAGCACACGCATCATAAATTTGACATGGATAAACCAGGCAAGGACAGTTATCGCCACAGAGAGGCCGGGGCGAAGGAAGTTCTGCTGACCTCAAACAACCGTTGGGTATTGTTGCATGAACTGCGTGAAGACCCTGCATTTGATATGGAAACGTTGATCGCCAAGATGTCATCGGTGGATATCTTGTTGATCGAGGGGTTCAAGTCACATCCTTATGCCAAGCTGGAAGTTCACAGGCCTTCTACAGGCAAAGCGCTCTTGGCGTCCAAAGACGACACGATCATCGGCGTTGCGACGGATGAGCAGATTGATGGGTTGGCCACACCGCAAATCGATTTAAATGACGTCGGGCAGGTGGCCGACTTCATCATCGCGCACATTTCTTTGGACGCTTAGCTCCAAACACCCATATTCAGGCGATTTTCGATTTCGTTGAGAACGCCATACCACGAATTTTCGCGGCAGGCCTCCAACGCGCCATCGACGCCTAAGTGTTGAACCAAGTTGTCGGCCAGAGCGGTTAGCTGATTGGCGACATCGTCCACATGTTTCAGGTAGTACCTCATTCTCAGGTCTCCTTCGTCCAGTGCCCCGATCATTCTTGATCGATACGGGCATATGTTAACAGTCAAACCTTTCCAGGTTATTAAGGTTATCTTCAATATCTCAAGTCTAGACGGTCTGAGCGAATCTGCAGTGACGGTCATCACATACAAATTCTTTACGCTTAGGCCTTCATACTCTTCATTCGCACGGAAAGGAGCGTGGTCATGAAGTTGGATACAGACAGCCCAGAATTTTGGAATCGCGTTGAACGCGAGATGCGCAACACCGACCCAAATGCATTTGTCCTCTTCAATCTATTGCTTAAGGCGGGGATATATCTGGCTTTGTTTACGGCTGCCTATCTTGTTCTTTACAATGTTCTTGAACCTCCAAGAGGCTTTTTTGTCACCCCCTTCGAAATCGCCGTGCATCCTTTTTTTTGGGGTATCTTCGGTGTCATTTTAATCGTGACCGGTGCCATCTTACGCTATCGCGCAATGGGTCCGGCGATGGAGAGGGTGCGGGCTAAAAGTTATTAACACACTTAAGTTTGTGTGTATTATATTTAAATAACAAAAAAATGTGTTTTTATAAATTGACAGCCATACTTCTTGTGTGTTTTATGGGTGTCACAGGATGATCATCCCTGGGTGCATTTATATGTGTCGAATTGATCCGCGGTGATTTGAGGGGGCAGCTTGCGACCGCGTGAACAAATCAAAGCTAAAGCGCCGCGGAAAGGCACCGCGGGTCCAAAATGATCAAAGGCGGTTGAGATGTTGAACACACGTACACCTTTCCAAATGCCCCAGGGGGACATCAAGGAGCATCCGATGAACTTTCTGTCTTCATCCTTACCGTCGATGTGCAGCGCAGCGTAACCGCACGCTTTAAATCGCGACCAATCACAAATTCACAGCATTTCGCAGGCTTCAAGGCCTGACGAGAAGGGTTTCTGTGCCCTTAAATCAAGGATGTAAGACCATGACACACCAACGCGCCAATACAGCCCAGAGCACGGATTGGGCGGATTTCTCGGAACAAACCCTGTCCTCCGTCGACGATATTTCAGAGTTTCGCAAAGGCATTTCCAGCTACATTGCAGGCGATTGGCATGACGACCGGTGGAAGACGTTCCGTCTGCGCTTTGGCATTTATGAGCAGCGCCAAGCGGGTGAGCATATGATGCGCATCAAGCAGCCGGGTGGACGCTTAAGCTTTGCCCAAGCGCGCACCATTGCCCGGGCCAACGCAGCCCATGGGGGTGGCGACGTGCACATCACCACGCGCCAAGGTATCCAGCTGTATTTCATTGCGTTGAAGAATCTGACCCCGCTGATTGAGGGGCTCAACTTAGGCGGTGTCAGCACACGTGAAGCGTCCGGCAATACGTTCCGCGCCGTCACGGCCTGCCCCAAAGCCGGGTTTTGCGGGGCAGAGTTAACCGACGCTGCAACTGCGGCCGATCAGTTGGCGCGTGCCTGGTTGCGCCATCCATTGACCCAGCACATGCCGCGCAAGTTCAAAACGACGGTTTCGGGCTGCGAGCAAGATTGCGGTCTCAGCACCATTGACGATTTGGGTTTTATTGCGACGGATAGGGACAGTGAACAAGGTTTCCGTGTCACCGTCGGCGGCGGGTTGGGCACCCATCCAACCAAGTCTATAGACGTGTTCGACTTCGTCACCGAAGACGCACTGCCTGCGGTTCAAGAAGCCGTGGCGCGCGTGCATGTGGCCCATTCCAGCCGGATCAACAAAAACAAGGCCCGCACCAAGTTCTTGGTCAAACGCTTTGGCGCGGAGGAATTCGTTCGCTTGGTCAAAGAGCAGTTCAACGCCATTCGCGATTTTGAACGTCGCCAATGGGCAGAGCTGGATTGGTCACAAGCGCGAGACGCGGGTGATTTGCGCTTGCGCGGGGCCATCGACCAGCCCAACGGCGGCGTTGCCGTCGGTGTTGAAGTGCCCTTAGGCTGGCTGACGTCGGGTCAGTTGGAACAATTGGCCGACTTGGCAGAAAAGGCCGGAGCCGATGAACTGCGCCTCACACGCGATCAAAACATTGTCGTTGTGGGTCTAGACAAAGCCGCCGTTGAGCCCTTCATCGATAACGTTAAAAACATTGGTTTGGATGCCAGTGGGCGCAAACATGCCATGGACAATCTGGTGTCCTGCCCCGGCACCTATACCTGCGCCATCGGCATTACCGACAGCCATTCCCTGGCTGAAAGCTTGCTGGATGCGGAACCCGAATTTGCCGGTTTGCCGGCTGTGAAGCTGCGCATCTCCGGCTGCCATAACTCTTGCGGTCATCACCATATTGCCGACATTGGTTTGCATGGTGTGGCGAAGAAAATTTCCGGCAAACCGGCGCCGCACTACCAAGTCCACTTGGGCGGTACGGCGGAACAACACGGCATCTTAGGTCCCGTGTTCCCCGCTGCTCATGCCAAAAAGGCTATTCGCTTGCTTTTGGAAGGCTACAAAGTGGGACGGATGGACAACGAAACGGTACGCGCTTGGGCAGAACGCTTGGGCAAAGAAGGCATCGAACGCTTATTGGCTCCGGTCCTGACCAACCTAGAGGCTAAAGCAGAACAATTGCGCTTTGACATCGGTGACGACAAAATCTTTGTTCCGCCAGCCACAGCTACGGGAGAATGCGCAGCAGGCGCGGTCGTCGCGGAACATTTGTCCGATCTCGCCCGTGTGGCGCGCCAAGACATTGTGCGTGCCGAACAGGTTGGTAACCGGGAACAAGCCTTGATCCATGTGGATGAAGCCTTGAAGTTGCCCGCGCAACGTTTGTTGGTCATATCCGGCGGAAATGAAGACCAGACCTTGGACGCGTTGATCGCCCACATTCGGGACCAATGGTCCCATGACGAAGGCTTACTCTCAGCTTTGAACGAAGCTATAAGCGCCAAAGACGCTGCACAGCAGGGCAAGGAACCGGCTACGGCCAGTTCCACGCTCAGGGGGTGGGCCAAAGCCGTCGACCACGAGGTCGAGCGCATATTGAGCGCCATTCCGGGCTTTTTAGCGGGAGCTGCACAATGAAACGGGACCTGTTGAACAGCCAGATCCAAGACTGGCGCAAGCTTGACGGTAAAGACGTTTTGTATGCTGTCTTGAACAATGAGGCCAACGCTGGTGTCGCGGTGTCATCCTCATTCGGCGCAGAGTCGGCGGTTTTGCTGAGTTTGGTGGCCGAAATCGATCCCTCAACACCGATTCTCACTGTCGATACCGGAAAGTTGTTTGTTGAAACGTTAAGATATCGTGAAGAGTTGGTGGACCACTTAGGGCTAACGAACGTTCAAATCGAAACCAGTCCGTCTGGATTTGTGAACAGCTCTGACCCGGATGGGGATCTTCATCTCTCCAACCCGGACCTGTGCTGCCAGGTGCGCAAAGTCATGCCCCATGCCCTTGCGGCGGCGAACTACGACATCTTAATCACCGGGCGTAAACGCCACCATGGTGGTGGCCGGGCTGCGTTGCCAACGGCCAATGTTGAAGGTCAGCACATCAAGATCAATCCGCTTGCGACGTGGAGCCAGGATCAAATTGAGGCTCACTTTGAAGCGAAGGGCTTGCCGCGCCATCCTTTGGTGGCCGAAGGCTTTCTTTCTATCGGTTGTGAGACGTGTACGCGTCGAACTAGTAGCCATGAAGCCCCCCGAGCAGGCCGGTGGGCTGGGCAGAACAAAACAGAATGCGGCCTGCACATGTCTATGAACGACACTGGGGCCACTGGGGCCAATGACAGTTATCAATTCGAACTTACGGAGTACGGCCAATGAGCCAAAACAACATCAAATCTGAACGCGCTCAAGAAGCCTTGGCGCGCAACATCTACATCGTTGACCACCGCGTTGATTCCAAAGACCAATGGCAACGCACCGGGCACAAAGGCGGCGTGTTGTGGCTGACGGGGCTTTCTGGCTCCGGCAAAAGCACCGTTGGACTTGGCCTTGAACAAGCCCTGCACCAATTGGGCTATCAAGCATATGTGTTGGATGGCGACAACGTGCGTGCGGGTCTGAACAAGGACTTGGGCTTTTCACCCCAAGATCGCAGCGAAAACATCCGCCGCATCGCCGAGGTTGCGGCCTTGTTCGCGCAGTCCGGTACCTTGGTCGTGACGGCCTTTATTTCGCCTTACCAAGAAGACCGCGACTTGGCCCGTGAGGTCATCGGCGAAGGCTTTCACGAAATCCACGTCGACGCCAGCTTGGACGTGTGCGAAAGCCGCGATCCTAAGGGGCTCTACAAACGTGCGCGGGCAGGGGAGATTCCGGAATTCACGGGCATCTCCGCACCCTACGAAGCGCCCAAAAAGGCTGAATTGGTTTTGAATACGGGTGAGCTGGATATCGAACAGTCCGTACACAAACTGCTGGACCACATCGAAGACAACTTCACACTGGACGATAATCGCTTGCGTGTTGTCGCTTAATGTCAAACAAAGTCCGGGCCCTGACCAAGTGAGATCAGGGCCCGGAACATGCGGGTTAAGGTCTTTGCGGGAACTCCCCCCTGGTCGCGACGCAATAGAGCATCACCAGCTGTGGCGGGCGGTTGGAGAAGGGCCGCGATCCACCAGCAGGTGCGCCAACCGCTTCAGCCACTAGCGGTCCTTTTGAAGTGACTTCAATACCACCCAGCTCAACTAGATCTCTGGCTTTTTCATAGGTCACGAAAGATTTCATCTTGCTGAAACCGTCACCTGTAATACCAATATACGCGCCTTTGCTCGGCTTTACGAGATCGGAAGGTTCACCCGTTGCCGCATAAAGCTTGACGTTAGGTATATGATTGTATTCAGATATGTTTACTACAGTGTTATGGGTGTGTAGGGCCATGCTCTCTACGGAGGGATTTGTGAATTGCTTTCCCACCCTATCGCCCCTCTTGAAGGGGGACAAATCTCTTCCTTTACCCTCATGAAGAACTGAGCGTCCGCGCAAATCTGGTAAGCCAAAATCAACACGCCCATCCCCGCCATATGTTGTGCCGAGGAGACTAAAAAGTCCCGGGTTCTCGCTGATCTTGATCAGCGCTCCATCAGCCCGCATATAGCCAACGGGACAAAAATTTGCCGCCGTGAGGCAAACGGTTCCGAGGTAAGGGGCCGGTGTGCAGGACGCATGTGCTGGATTGGTTTGAGCATCGCCGATCAAGGCCAAAGCCATGACGCCAAGGCCTGCGGAAATGGTTTTAAAGGTGTAGGTGATGTTCATCATATGCCCCTCTGAGTGTTGGAAAGGATAAACACGATTGAACACGCAATTATTGTGTTCAATACATAAGTACAGACAGTGGTATGTCTCAAAGCGTGAAAAAAGCTCCTGCACATCGGTGCAGGGGCTTTTCATAATCACCGGTTCAAGTCAGGCTTGAAATACGGTGTGGTGGTTAATTGCGGGGTGGGTAAGTGCCCTGCGCAGCCATGCAGAATGTAAGCACTAACTGCGGCGGGACATTGATGGTCGATTGTCCACCACCGTTTTCGTCAACGACAACGGCACCGCCGCTGCTGCCACCACCGCTCACTTCAACACCGCCCAATTCAACGGTACCGGTCGGTGAGGAGACAAATGACTCTGCTGCGCTAAACCCAGTGCCCGCCTGAGCAATGAAGCTGCCGGTCGTCGGGGTCTTCACATCCGGGTTGGTGTTCGTTGCCGCATTGAGTGTGACTTCGACATCGCTTCCGCCCGATGACGAGGGGACAAAGGTTGCTGAGTGGCTATGGGTGGCCATAGTCAGCTCCGACGGGGTAACACGTTCATACCCGCGTCTCTGTCCCAATAGAGCCATGCTCAACCCCGGACCTTCACCCGAGCCGACCATGGAACGCCCACGCATATCCGGCACCCCAAAAGTCGTGCGCCCGTCACCGCCAAAGGTGGTGCCTAAGAGTGAAAACAGCGTGGTGTCACTGCTGATGGTCATCAGTTGACCGTGCAACGGGATGTACCCGCGCGGGCAATAATTGGCTGCCGTGGCGCAAACGGAACCGATATAAGGATCTGTAGCGCACGTCGCGTGTGCTTGGTTGGTTTGAACATCACCGATCAAGGCCAAGGTCAGCACGCCCAGGCCAATTGAAAGGGTTTTAAAGGTGTGAGTTGATTTCATCAGTTGTCCCTCAACAAGTTGGAATTGATCACTTCTTAGAACACGTATTTATAGTGTGAAATAGATAAGCACAGGCTTTGGTAAACATCAACTCATGGGGGTATAAAAAAGCCCCCGCAACCAATGCTGCAGGGGCTTTTCATGTTGCCGATTAGGTGCGCGGCGGGAACAGGCCTTCAATGGCCATGCAATAGCGCATGGTCAATTGCGGGGGGATGTTCGTTTCCGGGTCACTGGCACCCGTGTTCAGAACCGTGACGGTGCCGCCACCAGAACCACTGCCGGAGACGGTGACGCCGCCCAGTTCGACCGTGCCGGTCGGTGCGGAAACAAACGACGGTGCAGCGCTAAAGCCGGAGCCCGCTTGAGCAATGTAGCTGCCGGTCGTCGGCGTCGTCACAGTCGGATTGGTATCCGTCGCAGCGTCAAGCGACACAGTGACACCCCCGCCGCCGCCATCCGGCGTGAAAACGGCCGTGTGGGCGTGCTGGGCCAAGGTGGACAGGTCTTGCGTCACGGTTTCATCACCCCGTGCGAACCCGAAAAATGCGGGCGACAACCCCGGACCCGTACCGTAGTGAATGGGCGAACGGCCCCGCAGATCGGGAACGCCCATGGTGGTGATGCCATTACCACCAAAAGATGTTCCGACGACGGCATAAAGAGCTTGGTAGTTGGAGATCGCTAAAAAACCACCGTTGAGTTCCACGTAATCGCGCGGGCAGTACACACCGGCCGTGATGCAGACCGAGCCCAGATAGGGTTCCGGCACGCACGTGGCGTGGGCTTTGTTGGTTGTTACGTCGCCCATCATACCCAAGACCATAACGCCCAGGCCGATGGAAACACTTTTGATCATTTTGGTGGTAGCCATTTTAAGTCCCTCTAGACAATGTGATTCGACAAATAAGGAATAGCAACGAGATGAGGCTCACCCCGTCATAACAAAGACGCCCCTCACGGCCTTCATGTGAATGAGCCCCCTGCACCCAGGGAAGGGGGCTCAGACTTCACAGAATTATGTGCGCGGTGGGTACAGCCCTTCGATCGCCATGCAAAAGCGCATGGTCAATTGCGGGGGAATGTTCGTGGCCGATAAGCTCTCACCTGTATTGGCCACGGTGACCGTGCCGCCACCCGAACCACTGCCGGAGACGGTGACGCCGCCCAGTTCGACCGTGCCGGTCGGTGCGGAAACAAACGACGGTGCAGCGCTGAAGCCAGTGCCCGCTTGCGCAATGTAGCTGCCGTTCGCCGGGGTAACCAAATCCGGGTTGCTATCCGTTGCTGCCTTCAGCGATACAGTGACCCCAGAACCTCCGCCGCTGGGCGTGAAGGTGGCGGCGTGGCTGTGTTCCGCCAAGGTGTTGAGATCAGCTGTGACGGATTGGACACCTCGGGTAGTGCCGAAGATGGCTGGTGCCAATCCCGGTCCGGTACCATGGTGAACGGCGGAACGACCGCGCAGATCGGGAACGCCCATGGTTGTCATGCCGTTGCCGCCAAAGGATGTGCCAATGACAGCGAACAGCGCCTGGTAGTTGGAAATGTTCAAGGTGCCGCCGTTGAGCTCAACATAATCGCGCGGGCAATACACGCCTGCGGTGATACAGACCGAACCCAAATAAGGTTCGGGCACACATGTGGCGTGGGCTTCGTTGACATTTGCATCGGCGAGTACGGCAACACCCAAGCCGACAAGACCTGCGCTGAGTACTTTCAAAGACTTCGTGTGTTTCATTAGATGAACACTCCTCAAATATTATAAAATTTGCCCCAAACTGGATGTGCGCCTCTAATCACATAATTCGGTTTTTTTCAATTCAACCGGTGGCCCGCAAAAATAGAGAGCGTCAATCCACTTCCCTCATGACTAATTTTGTGCAGCATTTATCATAGGACGCAAATGAAAAAACAAAGAAATTAAAGGTAGTAGGCCTTTTTGCGTACAAAACAATGTGGAATGCGCGCAACGCGATTTTAGGCTCTACCATTGGTCGTGTGTGGACGCAAAAAAAGCCCCGCAGAAAACTGCGGGGCTTTAATGTGTTTAAATGACGTGAGCTGATTAGCAGCTGTAGTACATTTTGAATTCGACCGGGTGCGGGGTGTGTTCGAAGTTGTAGACTTCTTCCCACTTCAGTTCGATGTAACCGTCGATCATGTCGTCGTCCATCACGCCGCCCTTCTTCAAGAAGTCGCGGTCTGCGTCGAGAGCTTCCAGAGCTTCGCGCAAAGAACCGGCAACGGTCGGAACTTCTGCCAACTCTTCCGGCGGAAGGTCGTAGAGGTTCTTGTCCATGGCATCGCCCGGGTGGATTTTGTTTTCGATGCCGTCCAAGCCAGCCATCATCATAGCGGTGAAGGCCAAGTACGGGTTCGCGGTCGGATCCGGGAAACGGATTTCAACGCGCTTGCCTTTCGGAGACGGAGAGAACGGGATGCGGCAAGAAGCGGAACGGTTGCGAGCCGAGTAGGCCAACAGAACCGGAGCTTCGAAACCCGGGATCAAACGCTTGTAAGAGTTGGTGGAAGCGTTGGTGAAAGCGTTGATGGCTTTGGCATGTTTGATGATGCCGCCGATGTAGTACAGCGCTTCGTCAGACAGGTCAGCGTAGCCATTACCCGCAAACAAGGGCTTGCCGTCTTTCCAGATGGATTGGTGCGTGTGCATGCCAGAGCCGTTATCACCTGCAACGGGTTTCGGCATGAAGGTCGCCGATTTGCCGTAGGTGTGCGCGGTCATATGCGTGCAGTACTTGTTGATTTGCACGTTATCAGCGGTGCGAACCAGCGTGGAGAAGGTCATGCCCAATTCGTGCTGGGACGGAGCAACTTCGTGATGGTGCTTGTCCATCTCGAGGCCCATTTCCTTCATCACGGTGACCATTTCGGCACGCAGATCGTGAGAGCTGTCAACGGGAGGAACAGGGAAGTAGCCGCCCTTGATGCCCGGACGGTGACCCATGTTGCTTTCTTCCATGATTTTGCCCGTGACATACGGACCTTCATCGGAATCGAATTCGTAGAAGCAACGGTTCATTTCAACTTCGAAGCGCACATCGTCAAAGACGAAGAATTCCGGTTCCGGACCGAAGTAAGCGGTGTCGCCGATGCCGGTGGATTTCAAGTAGGCTTCTGCACGTTCTGCAACAGAACGCGGGTCACGGTTGTAGCCTTGACCGGTGGAGGGCTCTTGGATGGAGCAGAACAAGATCAACTGCGGTTGCGCAGCAAACGGATCCATAACAGCCGTGGTTGCGTCAGGGATCAGACACATATCTGATTCGTTAATGGCTTTCCAACCTTCGATGGAAGAACCGTCGAACATGATGCCGTCTTCAAAGGCGTCGTTGTCGACGAATTCGGAGCACATGGTCAAGTGCTGCCATTTGCCGCGCGGGTCGGTGAAGCGCAGGTCGATGTAGTCGATGTTTTCGTCAGTGACGTATTTGATGACGTCATCGGCGGTTTTGAGATCCAAAGACATATTTGTTTTCCTCGATGGATGGTGGTTTGAAGGTTAAGCCAGTCTTGGTATTCCCCAGTCGGACAAGATCGGCGGACAAGACCGGAATTCGGTTTATCCCCGTTAAATAGCTTCCGCACCCGTTTCGCCAGTGCGAACTCGGATTGCTTCTTCTACGGGCAGGATAAAGATTTTGCCATCACCAATGCGACCCGTGTGGGCAGCTTGCTGAATGGCTTCCACGGCACGTTCAACGAGCGAGTCTTCCAAAACGACCTCAAGTTTGACTTTCGGCAGGAAGTCCACAACGTATTCAGCACCGCGATAAAGCTCTGTATGGCCTTTTTGACGCCCAAAACCTTTGGCTTCGACGACGGTAATGCCTTGCAGGCCCACCTCGTGAAGAGCGTCCTTCACTTCGTCTAGCTTAAAAGGTTTGATGATGGCTTCGATTTTTTTCATCGCGCTTTTTACTCCGCTTGATCGCATCCCAGGACGGAACGGACCACTGTCTCCTCTGGCCAAGCTTATTTATATATTCGGTCTTGGCTTGGAGCCTATTTAGCATATGTCGTGCCAAAGTGCATTGTGGAAAATTCTGATAGTAAAAACAATTGCTAAGAAGCTAACCCCATGAACAGATGGAGGAAAGTCGACAACCTGCGCTGATGAAAAAATGTGCAAGTGCATTTATATTCATCAAGTGGATGGTGAGGGCGAACGCTTTAGCCTTAAAAATGTATGTGAAAAGAAACTCTAACTTGAAACACAGGGCAGATCAGGATTGAATTCAAGCCGGGCCATAAATTCACTAGACACTGAGATCACGACCTTGAACCACAAGCCGCACATTGCGACGACCATACCATTACGCATGGCCATCATGGCCTGCGTCGCCATTGTTTTTATTGGTGGCCTGTGGGGGTATCAGGACTATCGTTCGTTTGTGCGCGAGAACGAAAACTTTCGCAAAACTCATATCAGCGACCAAAAAGTTTTTTTGAAGTCCGTGATTACGGCTATGGCTGAATTGATCACCTCGACGCGCAATCAATCTCTGAGCGCTTCGATGGAGCGCCTGACCCAAGAGACGCAGAAGTTCGATGATATCGCGCGTCACATGTCAGAACATTTGGCGGCGGAGATGTCGCCCAAACAACTCCAAAATGCAGTTATAGAAGCCTTGCGTCCCATCACCACTGAAGTGGAGCACCGCGATTATTTTATCATCGACATGGACGGCTTGCTGTTGATGTCGAGCCATGGCCCTGAGTTCGAAGGCACCAATGTCTTGGTGGATGCAAGCCCGCCCATACGTGAGACCACCGCAAAGGTCATAGAAATTGCGAAAACCAAAGGGGAAGGGGAGAACCACTACACCTGGCCGGATGCAAACAACCCTGGGCAAATGCTGGAAAAGATCTCGCACATCCGCCACATCAAATCCTTCGATTGGATTGTCGGTGTCGGCAAGCTGGTATCTGATATCAAACGCGTGACGAAGGCTGAATTGCAGGGGCGTATAGAAACGTCAACAGCCGGGGTCGGCAATTATCTTTTTGCCGGTCAATATGATGGGATTTCCCTCGCCGGGCCGGCTAAAGGCAAGAACATGATCGACATCACCGATGTAAACGGCAAAAAAATCGTTCAGGAGTTGATCTCAACAGCCCAAGCCGGTGGGGGGTATGTGACGTATCATATCCCGGGGTTCTCAGGTGGTCCTCCGCGCCCCAAACTCAGCTACGTTACGGGTATTGATAGCTATGGATGGTATGTCGGCGCAGGTGTCATGCTCGACGACCTGGAAGCCCAAATCCAAAAACGCAGTGCCGAATCGTTCTCAAATATTGTCAGCAATGTATTGAGGACTTTGTTGGTTTTGGCCCTGTTGGTGGCCGCGTTTTTCATCTATGCCCGCAAAGTCTCGACCGCGCTGCAAGACAATTTTTCTATGGTGACAAAGTTTTTCAATGATGCCGCCCGCGCCAACGTCAAAATTGATGCCGGTCTCATGACCTATGGAGAGTTGGTGGACTTGGCCAACTCCGCCAATGCCATGGTCACCCAACTCAAAACGTTGGAAAGCCTTTCTTTGGACCGCAGTGCGGAGCTTGAGGTCAAAAACCAGCAGCTGGAATACGAAATTCAAGAACGGCGCAAGGTCCAAGAGGAACTCGACCAAGAACGCCAAAAGCTGGAACAAGAAGTTACGCAGCGTACCTCTGACTTTGTCAAAGCCAAGGAACAGGCTGACGTCGCCAACCAAGCCAAGTCAGACTTCTTGGCGCATATGTCCCACGAACTGCGCACGCCCTTGAACGCGATTATCGGCTTTTCCGATAGCATCAAGCACGAAATCTTGGGCCCCATCGGTAATGAAGGCTACAGAGACTACATCACCAACATCCATGGAGCCGGCACGCACCTGTTGGAGCTGATCAACGACATCTTGGACCTCTCTGCGATTGAAGCGGGCAAGCTGGAGCTGCACAACAAAGACCTGCACGTTGAAGAAATTACGGACCTGTGCATCACTCAAGTCAACCAGTTTGCCTCGGACGAAGGCATTGCCCTGAAATCGGTTGTACCGGACGGCTTGTTGAAGCTCTATGCCGACCGTCGGCGCATTGTCCAGATCCTGCTGAACCTGTTGACCAATGGCATTAAGTATACGCCACGGGGGGGATCGGTGACGTTGATGGTTGAACAGTTAGGCCGTGAATTGGTGTTTCGCGTGTCCGACACGGGGATCGGTATGGACAAAGCGGGTATTGAATCGGCCATGGAACCGTTTGGGCGCACAGAATCTGAGTTGGCCCAAGATACCCAGGGGACAGGCCTGGGCCTTCCGTTGACCCATGAGCTTATCAAAATGCACGACGGGACCATGGACATCCAAAGCAAACCGGGGGACGGAACCACGGTTATCGTCCGCTTTGGGGCATCGCGCACAAGAGATTGAAAAGTCGGCTTGACGTGGGGAAACGATACGTCTAGATAAGGGCGGCTTCGGGCGTTGCCCGGAACTATGGTGGCTGTAGCTCAGTTGGTTAGAGCGCCGGCTTGTGATGCCGGAGGCCGTGGGTTCAAATCCCATCAGCCACCCCATTTCCCCCTCCATATTTCCATACTCATTCTTTGCCTAAGTCTTCTGTGGCTTTGGGCCGTGACGTGTGTTGCCTTGAATTTGCGTCTCAATCCGTACTCATTCTTTGCCTAAGTCTTCTGTGGCTTTGGGCCGTGACGTGTGTTGCCTTGAATTTGCGTCTCAATCCGTATGGGTTACCTGTATGGGGATTCCTGTATATGGTTTCCGTATGCCGTTAACAGTATGTGGATAACCGTATGGTTTGGCGTATAGAGTTACGGTATCGCTTTGGGTATAAGGTTTTGGTACATCCCAATTCAGCCATGGAGAACCCTATGGGCAATCGAGCAGCCATATACGTCCACCCCTCTGCACAAGATCAATCCTTGGCCAAACAAACCCTCGTTTTGGAAACTTTCTGCAGTTCTCATGGGTTAGAGGTTTCAGAGACTTATCAGGATGTGGGCAAAAAGGGGGCGACTGGCGCCAAGAGTTTTCCCGCGTTTAAGCAAATGATCAAAGACGCGAAAAGCAAGTTATTCGATGTTGCGGTTTTTCACAGCATTGAAGCCTTAGGCGTTGCGGTTCCTCAGATGATGAAAAATATGGACGCCATCCATCGGGGTGGTGTTTGCCTCGTGTTCATCCGCGAAGACATTGACACGTCAACGGCCCGTGGCCGCAGTATGCTCGACATGGTCGCCATTCTTGCCGATATAGACAAAAAACAGGCTCAGGACCGGGTGAGGGCGGGGCTGGCGCGGCGTAAGGCTGAAGGCCTCAATGTCGGCCGGCCGACCATCAGCAAAGTCAAAGAAATGCAGATCAAAATCCTCAGAGAAGAGGGCATTGGCATCTTAAAAATTGCACGTAAAGTCGGCTGCGGCGTTTCAGCCGTTCAGCGCGTTGTCAAAGAGATGGAAGAGTTTCCGACGGCACTGCTGGCCCCCCTTCAAACTGACGAACATCATGAAGGCGAGGACGAGCGCCAGCTGGACCTGGGTTGGTGAAGTGGAGGCTATTTGCCTTGCTGTTCTTTCAGTTTATCCAACACACAGCGGCACAGACATTCACCGGAGCGCAGGTTCACGGGGATGTCTAAGACAGGGTAAGACTTACACCAGCAATCGCCTTCGGGATCGCAGGTGAATGTCTCACCGCATTCGGGGCATTTTTTTTGTTCGGCCATGGCGTTCCCAAGCATGAAGTGATCAGAGTCTCAGTTTAAGGCCAACATCAACCGAACGTCCATGGGCGTGAAAGATAAGCGTGCAGTGCAGCATAATACTGAACGAGGTTCTCAAACCTTAGGGTTTGTCTTGTATGCACTGCGGTATATCGAAAAGTTCTAATGGAAGCATTGACTCACACATGAAAAACCACTACAAAATTGTTGTTGTTTAATTGATGAAATCATTGATATTTCAGCTTTTTTACAGCGAAATGGTTCGTCCATTTCTCGCCTTACGGCACTCCAGTGACCTCCCCCAGACTGGACCTAGCGCTTGAAATTCGCCTGTGGTGATGCGTTCGGTTTGATCTGACAATTTGATCTTGTCTTCTTGAACATCGGGTTTTCCCGATGTTTTTCGGCGGCAGTTTTTAAAAGCGCATCAAAAGCGCTGAACAACAAATTGAGATCCAACAGGGAAGGATTCCGACCGTGTCGATTAAACACCCGATTATTGCTGTTACCGGCTCTTCCGGCGCCGGGACCTCAACGGTTAAGGACGCTTTCGAGCACATGTTCCGCCGCGAAGGCCTGACACCTGCCGTTATTGAAGGCGACAGTTTCCACCGTTATGACCGCGCGGCTATGAAAGCCAAGGTCGCTGAGCATGAAGCGAACGGCAACAATAGCTTCAGCCACTTCGGCCCCGAAGCCAATGAATTTAAAAAGCTGGAAGAACTGTTTCAGGCCTACGGCAAAACGGGTGGCGGCAAGCGTCGCTTGTATCTGCACTCCGCCGAAGAGGCCGAGCCCTATGACGGCTTAACTCCAGGTCAATTCACGCCTTGGGAAGACATCCCTACCGGCACGGACCTGCTGTTTTATGAAGGCCTGCACGGTGCCGTCAAAAATGACGAAGTCAACATGCCCGCACATGTTGATCTGAACATCGGTGTGGTTCCGGTGATCAACTTGGAATGGATTCAAAAAATCCACCGGGACACGTCGCAGCGTGGCTATTCGTCTGAAGCCGTGATGGACACCATCATGCGCCGCATGCACGACTATGTTCACTACATCGTGCCGCAGTTCCAATATTCGGACATCAACTTCCAACGCGTGCCTGTGGTTGACACGTCTGACCCCATCATCGCACGCGACATCCCGACGCCGGACGAAAGCGTTGTCGTGATTCGCTTCCGCAAGCCTGAAGCCATTCCCGGTGAAGTGGATTTCCCATATTTGCTGCAGATGATTCCGCACTCGTTCATGTCTCGGCGCAACACCATCGTGGTGCCGGGCGGTAAAATGGGCTTCGCCATGGAGCTCATCTTGACCCCGATCTTGCGCGAAATGATGGCCCAAGGCGTCTAAGCCTTAAGCTTCAAGCATCAAAAAAGCCGCCGGAGTTCATCCGGCGGCTTTTTTTGTGCGCTCTCGGAGGAGGAGGGGAGCGCTTGGGGTGTCGTTCAGACCGACTTAGTTCGGCAAGTCCCAAAACGGGCGCTTGGCTTCGGCTTGGGCTTGAGCTTTGGTCAGGCCGATGTCCATTAACTGTTCAGCCGGCAGGCATTTCAGTTCTTGGCGTTGGCGCGAAACCTTGATCGCGAAAAGGGCCCAGCTTCCCAGTTTTTGCAAAGTCTTGCCGAGGCCTTTGTGCGCGGCCTGGGCGGTCTTCTGCCAAACCGGGGCGGTTTCTACATGATGGAAACATGCATTGGATACTGCGGTGTTCATGTTGTTTCTCCCAGTCTGGAGGTTGTTTGATTTGTTTCGATGAAGCCAATATGCTGCAAAGCTTGCCATTAGCACAGCGAATGTTCATAATAGATCTCATTATGAATGCTAATAGCAAAATACTCCTGACCAGAGACATCGACGTCGCTTTACTGCGAGCGTTTATCGCCGTTGCGGAAAATGGCTCGATGACTGTGGCTGCCAAGCGTTTGAATGTCACACAAGGTGCGGTCAGCCAGCGCATCAAACGTTTGGAAGAGCTGCTCGACAAGCCTTTGTTCAATCGTACAGGCGCACGTTTGTATCTCACCCCAGATGGGGAAATGCTCTCTCAGCCCGCACAGAAACTCGTGGCCATGAACGATGAAGTCTTCGCTCTCATGACGGCGCCGCAATTTTCCGGTGTTGTTCGGTTTGGGGTGCCTTATGACATTGTCTTTCCCTTTATAGGGCCCATTTTGAAAAGCTTCTCGGGGGCTTATCCCAATGTCAATGTGGAGCTCTTTCTCGATCCGTCCGATGAACTCAAAAAAGCGTTGGCGCGCGGGGACTTGGATTTAACCCTGACGACCGAAACCCACACCCCACCAGGGGCAGAGCTTTTGGTGCGCGATGCGTTGGTGTGGACCGGAGGGATCGGGGGAACGGCACATATGCGCGATCCTGTGCCGCTGATCACCATCAATGAAACCTGTATGTTTCGCGCGCCCATGCGCCGTGCACTCGAAGCCGCCGGAAAATCCTGGAAAGATCACAGCGCAACACGCAACATGGATGCGACTTTGGCTATGTTAAGTGCGGATTTGGGCATTACCGCCTTGTTGGAATCGACCATGCCGCCAACCGTCCAGGTGTTGGGCACGGATGAAGGTATGCCGGAATTGCCGGAGTTTTTTATCAACCTGTACACATCGGCGAGCGAAACAAACACGGCCGCAGCGGAACTCGCCAAGCACATTCGCGATCAATTCGCGGCTTGGCGACGGGCACAGGTGCCTTCACACAATAACTATAAAAAACAATACGCTGTCAGCGGCCTTTAAAGAGCTTCCACAGGTATAGCACACCCCAAATCGGGAGCACTAACATGGCGCCCATAACGATGTAGGGGCCGATGTTTTGGCCGAATTCCCAGAACCATTCAAAGACAGCCTTACCGGTATCTCCCGCCCACGCGTAAACGCCTTCGGGCGTTGCGTTGAAAAAGGACAACAGTAAACCGATAACCAGGCACCAAATCAGCAGCTTGAGAACGGGTATGCGAGGAGAGCTAGAAGCCATGAGGATTCTCAGTCAATAAATCAGCAAATTGTTTGGGTTTAGAACCTAGCCGCTCATGGCGTCTTTGATCTTTTTGTCCGTTTTGTACTGGCTGAGTGCATAAACGGACCAAATGGCAGCAGGAATCCAACCGACCAAGGAAATCTGCAGAATCAGACAGATGATCCCGGCGATCGGGCGGCCGATGGTGAAAAACTGCAGCCACGGAACGAGAATTGCGAGAATTAAGCGCATGATGTCTCCAACTTTTGAACAATCTCAAAAAAAACTATCGTCACAAATATTTTATGCCTGATCAGATTTAACAACTTTCAGGCAAAGTCCGTCCGATTGCAACCCCCAAAGGACGAAGTGTGCACTGCAAAATATCCCTAATTTTCGTGTCGATATAATGCAAATGAGTGACCTCTAACATATTCAAATTCTTATATTGGTGTGCTGCAATATAAATAACACCTTATATAGGTGTGATAATATAAATATCCCACATATATCAGTTTTTGCTGGTCCAATTGAACACACGCTCAATGTACAGGATATTGATATGGTTCGTTTTTTTCCTTTTGACTGAACATACAGGTGTGTTATCACCAAAGTCATAAATTTAACGAGTGGGAGGATCCATTGTGCGTAAATCAATGACCTATGCACTCGCTGCAGGTGCACTGATGGGCTTTGTTAGCCTGTCCAGTGCTCAAGCGGCGGATGCATCAGCCAGCATGCTGGCAGACACCTGTAACGGTTGTCACGGTCCGGACGGCGTAAGCCAAGGTCCGGCTGCACCGACCATTGCAGGTATGAATAAATTCTATCTTGTCGAATCCATGAAGGCTTACAAAGCGGGCACCAACCGCAAATCGAGCATCATGCAACGGATCGCCAAGGGTTATACCGATAGCGAAGTGGAAGCCATCGCTGGTTACTTCTCCGCGAAAAAATTCGGTCGTGTAGCCATGCAGAACACCGACGCAGGCGCAGCCTCCAAAGGCCAAGCCATTGCTAAGGATCTCTGCGAAAGCTGTCACGAAAAAGAAGGCTATGCTGCCGAAGATTATCCGGTTTTGGCCGGACAAATGATGCCGTATCTGAAAAACAACCTGATGGATTTCAAATCCGGCGATCGCAGCATCGATAACAACCCGAACATGTCAGACAAAGAAAAGCGTAAGAAAAAACGCGCTTTGGAAGACCTGATGGCCAAACATGGCGATGATGGTATGGCTGCTGTTCTCAACTTCTACGCAAGCCGTAAATAAGGGGGGAATAGAGAATGTCTAAAATGAATCGTCGTAATTTCCTGAAAGCAGGCGCCGCAACTGGTGCCGTCCTCGCAGCTCCGTCGCTTGCCAATGCTGGCAGCCACGGTGGCAAGCACGGTAAAATCGTCATCGTTGGTGGCGGTGTTGCTGGTGCAACCACGGCTCGTTACCTGAAAATCGGTAATGCCGAGCTCGACGTTACGCTGATCGAACCGAAAGCCAGCTACCACACTTGCTTCATGTCCAATGAAGTTTTGGAAGGTTCTCGTAAACTGTCTCAAATCGAACAGTCCTACGATGGCTTGAAGTCCATGGGTGTTAAAGTCGTCAAAGACTCTGTGAAGTCCATCGATGCAAAAGGCAAAAAAGTTATGACCGCTGGTGGAAGCACCTTCGGCTATGACCGCTGTGTCGTTGCACCGGGTATCGACTTCAAAGTTGACGGTTTTGCTGACGTTGGTGATTTCTCCATGATCACGCACGCTTGGAAAGCTGGCCCGCAAACGGCTACGCTGCGCAAGCAACTCGAAGCCATGCCGGACGGCGGTACCTTCTGTATCGTGGCTCCGCCGAACCCGTTCCGCTGCCCTCCCGGGCCGTACGAACGCGCCAGCTTGGTTGCGAACTACTTCATGCACCACAAACCGAAGTCCAAAGTGGTCATCATTGACCGCAAAGACAAGTTCTCCAAAATGGGTCTGTTCACGGGCGCATGGAAGAACCTGTACGGTTATGGCACCGATAAATCCATCATCGAATGGCGTTCGGCTGCTTCCACCGGTGGCATCGATTCCATCAGTGCAAAAGACATGACCGTTGAAACTCTTGCCAATGGCAAAGAGAAGTTCGACGTCATCAACTACATCCCGGCTCAAAAAGCGGGTAACATTGCTGCTACCGCCGGTTTGACCGACGCTAAAGGCTGGTGCCCGGTGGATAAAACCACCTTTGAATCCAAAATGCATGCGGGTGTTCACGTTTTGGGTGACGCTTCTGTCGCAACCAAAATGCCGAAATCCGGTTATGCAGCCAACTCGCAAGGTAAAGTTTGCGCAGCAGCCATCGTTGCTTTGATGGCTGGTAAAGAAGTTGGCACGCCGTCCTACGTCAACACCTGCTACTCCATTGCGGGTGACGATTATGGCTTCTCCGTTGCTGCTGTTTACAAGTACAACGCTGAGAAAGACATCATCGCTGGCGTCAAAGGCGCTGGTGGCTTGACCCCGGGCGATGCATCTGCAGAGATGCGCCGTCGCGAAGTCGAGTTTGCCTACAGCTGGTACAACAACATCTGCAAAGACACCTGGGGCTAAACCTAGCTCAATAGGTCTTTTCAGACATTGATTGAGGCCCTCGCTCCTAAAAAAAGGGACGAGGGCCTTTTTCCATATATTCTAATATGCGAATGTGCTTAAATACACATCCAACAGGTACAATAAGCCTGAGGATCTTCCGAACCGCTTTGAGTGGAGCCGTTCGGCAATAATAAAAATACAAATGAAATCAGCAATGTGAGGCGCCATCGACAGGGCCGATGGCACGTTTATCCAGGGAGCCTAGAACGTGAAGAAAATACTCAACCTGTTGAAGAAGCCCGTGACCTTGTGGAGCGGAGTGCTTGGTGGCGTTGTCGGTACGGCCGTTTTTTTGGTCGTTTTTGTTGAAGCGATTGCGTTTACCAACACCATGGACTTCTGCGTCAGCTGTCACTCCATGACGTATCCGTATGAAGAGTACAAAAAGAGCTATCACTTCAAAAACTCTGTCGGCATTCGAGCCGGCTGCCCGGACTGCCACGTTCCCAGCAACTATCCTGACAAGCTGATCGCGAAGGTTCTGGCCTACAAAGACGTGATGCATGAAATCCTGGGCACCATCGAGACCAAAGAAAAATTCGAAGACCATCGTCTGGGCATGGCGCAAGCCGTCTGGGCCAAGATGGAAAAACGAGAATCGCGCGAATGCCGCAACTGTCACGACTTCGACAACATGATTTTCGATGACCAAGGCCGTCGTGCGCGTCGCAAACACCAAGAAGCCCAAAAAGACGGTGGTCACTGCATTCAGTGTCACAAAGGCGTTGTGCACGAAATGCCGAAGGGCGCAGACTACTAAGTCCGTTCGCCTTTGGTTGAAAAATCCCGAAAACATATTCGATAAGAGGCCGTTATGATCAAAGCCTTAACGAACTTCAAAATGATTTCCCGCACCGCAATGATTGGGGCCGCTGTTTTGGTCTTGGGTGCGACCTCTCAATCTATTGCGCAACAAGACACCCAAGTGCGCAGCCAAGAAGACCAAAAAATGGTTGCCTCGGTTGCGGCCGGTGGACGCATGTATGACAACTGGGTGCGTGAACTTGCCGAACGTGCGCCGAAGAAAATTCATCCGCTGTATCCTGAAGACGGGCCAATGGCGAAAAAGCCTGCTGAAACCTGGCGCTGTGTAACGTGCCATGGTTGGGACTACTTAGGCGACAAGGGCGCCTTTGCCAAAGGTGACAAATTCACCGGGATCAAGGGCATCGCCGGTATGATCGGTGCGAAGCCGACAGACGTGAAAGCCAAGCTAAAAGAACCGATGCACGCGTATTTAGATGTGTTTGATGACCAAGCCATGGACGATATTGCAAACTTCGTCACCAAGGGTTTGGTGCCCATGGATCGGGTGATCGATCGCACCTCCGCGCGGGCCATCGCATCGGCTCCTCCCAGCTCACCGTATTTCTCGACCATCTGCGTGAACTGCCATGGTGCCGACGGACGTATGATGGACACCATCCCACCTTTGGGCGATGCAGCACGTGCCGACCCTTGGCAAGCATTGCACAAAATGCTCAACGGTCACCCGGGCGACGATATGCCGGCCTTGCGGGCTTTTGAAGTCGCTACAACGTTGTCAACTTTGGCTTATGTTCAAAGCCTGCCGTCCCGGGACACACTCTATTCCATTGCGCGGGGTGGCAAACTGTATGACGACTGGGCTGAAGAGTTGAAAACCACCTATCCCAAATACAGCCACACTGCCTTTCCCAAAGGCAAAGAAAGCGAGCTCCTGTCTGGATCAAGCACCTGGCGCTGTGTGGAATGTCACGGTTGGGATTACAAAGGCGACAAAGGTATTCGCGGCATCCGCAATATGATCGGTGCCCATCCCAAGACCATCATCAAAGTCTTAAAGAACGACGTTCACAACTTAGATGGCCGTCTGCACTATTCTGACTTTTATGATCTGGCGGTCTTCGTCAGCCAAGGTCAAATCGATATGAACGAATATATCGACGCGCGCTCTAAAGAAGCACGCGGCAAGGCGGACAATGCCACGCAGTACTATCTGACCCTGTGTGCAACCTGTCACGGCGACAACGGTCGCGCCATTCGCACCATGCCGCCCTTGGGCCGCGTGGCGACGGAAAAACCGTGGCAAGCCCTGCACCAAACGCTGCACGGTCACCCGGGCGACGAAATGCCTGCATGGCAAGCGACCATGTCGCCAGCCAAGATCAAGGACGTTCTGTCGAAACTGCAAACGCTGCCCACCCGTAAGTAAGGGCAAACGCATAAGCAAGGCCGCAAGGCCTGCGAGGGGGAGGTCCCTGCCAGTTGTGAAAGCAGCTCGGCAGGGCCTTTTTTTATGGGCTATGCATAAGAAGGGTGGGGAGTAACCTACCCACGTCCTTTTGAGCCGGAATCGTCCACATAACTCGGGTAGGTTAACCCTCATGCAAACCAAAATTTAGTTGCTGCATTGCAGCAATACTCAAATGGGTAGCCTTTATATTACGTTTTACTGATTTATAAGTTTATTAGATACAGTTACTTATACGAATTGCTGCACTGCGGGTAGGTATTGGGCTTTACAATTTCGAACGGTTCAGGATAATCGAACCAACACTACCCGTTCGGGCGTGCCCTGGGGACAAAACAATAAAATGTGAGGGGCAGGCAGCATGCTTCATCTCAAGATGAGGACCGTATCGTGAGCGAAGAAAACAACGAAGACCGTTATCCTATTGATGTCGTGGTGTGCGATAAGTCGCCGCTGATTCTCAATGGGCTTGTGCAAATGTTCGACCAAGACGATCGCTTTAATTTGGTGGCGACCGCTGCGGATGGCGAACGATTTATGGAAGCGGTGAGCCGCTTGTCGTTTGATGTCGGCATCATTGGTTGGAATATGCCTTATCTGAATGGCCAAGGGGTCTTGCAGGCCTTGCAAAAGACCGAAACACCGCCGCGCACAATTGTGTTTACCGGCAATACGGCTCCGGACATTCCCCGCCAAGTGATGCGATTTGGTGGTGCCGGGTTCTGTTCAAAGTGTGATCCGTCGTCCGTTTTGGCGGAAACCGTGTTGGCTGTGTCAGAGGGACGCATGGTGTTCCCGTTCATGGACTTGTCGCGTTCGGGCTCCGATCCGTTTTCAGGTCTCACGGCACGCGAGCAAGAGCTGCTGGCGTCCTTGGCGCGCGGCCGCACAAATCAACAGATTGCCGGCGATCTCACCATTTCGCTCAACACCGTCAAATTTCACTTGAAAAACCTTTACGGAAAGCTTGACGTTAAAAATCGTGCTCAAGCCGTGGCGTGTTACCTCAATGCCAGTGGCAATGCATAAAAGCGTGCGTTTTCAATACTATACTTCTCTAATTTAGAGGGTCCTTTAAATCCCCCGTCCAAGGGGGTAGGGCTCAAGCCACCCATAAGACATGGGTCCGCCCCCCACCCGGGTGTTTGCGAAATCCTTTTCACAGGGTTTCATGGTGAAACGTAAAACCCGAATGGGTGGGGACGAACCTTTAAGCGCCACATGGGACGGAACGCTCCCCCCAAGATTTAGATCGGATTGAATATGACCTTAGCCGTATCCGGCTGCGATGATCAGTTGTTTGTTTACGCGCTTGCCCGCGTAACCGAAGCGGCTGCGCGCGCGGCGGCTGAGGAAGCCGGGCGCGGCAACCGTGGCCCCAACAATGAAACCGCGGTCTCGGCGATGCGCAATGAACTGGGACTGCTTGGCCTATCGGGCCGTGTGGTTGTCGGCGAAGAGGGTGGCGAAGAGGGCGGTCTGCCCACAGGATTGGAATTGGCCGCAGGGGACGGGCCCAATTTCGACATCGTGGTCGACCCTGTCGAAGGAACGTCTTATTTGGCGCGCGGCATGACCAATGCCATGGCCGTTATGGCTTTGGCACCTGAAGGTTCGCTGTTCGACCCGGGCCCAGCCTTTTACATGGAAAAATTTGCTGCCCCCGCAGCCGCACGGGGTAAAATCGATCCCGGTGCGCCGACGCAGGTCAAACTGGGGCAGTTGTCGTCCGTCCTGAACAAACCTGTGTCGGAGCTGACGGTTTTTGTTTTGGAAAAGCCCCGTCACCGTGAACTGGTCCACCAAATCCACAACGCTGGCGCACGTGTCGCGCTGTATCCCGCTGGCGACGTTGCCGGCGGTCTGATGGCGTCACTGCCCGACAGTGGCATTGACGCCTTGATGGGCACGGGTGGTGCGCGCGAAGGCATGTTGTCCGCTGTTGCCGTGCGTGCCTTGGGCGGTGAATTCATGATGCGCATTGACCCGCAGCTCACTACGGAAAAAGCCGCTGTCGCCAAAGCTGGCTTGGACACCACCAAATGGATGGGCGTGGATGAACTGGTGAAATCTGAAAACGTCCATTTCACCGCAACGGGCATCACAACGGGGCTGTTGTTTGAAGGGGTCGAGCGCAAAGGCAACCTTGAGAGCACGCAATCTTTGCTGATCAGCGGCTCCAGCCAACCGGACCAGGCCGCACGCCGTCAAATGCTCACCAGCTGGCACGAGCGACATGACCAATCTTAAGAGAGACCTCCCAATGCCGTTCAAAACAATCACACGTCCGATCATCTTGGGCATTGTCGGTGACAGTGCATCCGGCAAAAGCACCATTGCCCAAGGCATCGCCGAAATCCTCGGCCATGATCGTGTGGTCAGCATTTGCACCGACGACTACCACAAATTCAACCGGGCTGAGCGTCAGGAACGCGGCATCACGGCGCTGAACCCCGAAGCCAATCACATCGATATTTTGGAACAACACATCGGCTTGCTGCGTGAAGGCCAGCCCATCTTGAAGCCGACGTACAACCACGGCAGCGGCACCTTCGGCCCGTGCCAGCACGTCGAGCCCAAAGAATACATCATCTTGGAAGGTCTGATGGGCTATGCAACCCGCGCCATGCGCGATTGCTATGACGTCAAAATCTTTTCCGAGCCCGAAGAAGCCCTGCGCGTCAAATGGAAGATGCAACGCGACACCCAGGTGCGCGGCTACAGCGAAGAGCGCGTCTACGAAATCTTGGACAAGCGCGTTGACGACAGTCTGAACTACATCCTGCCGCAACGCACATTTGCGGACATGGTGGTGTCGTTCTATCCGCCGGAAACCAATCACGACGAAACGGGGGCGCATTTGAACGTGCGTCACACGCTTCGCCCGACCTTGCCACACCCGGATTTGACGCCGGTTCTGGACGCCGCGAAGAAGGGCTTCCGTCTCGAGCTTGCGCGTGACATTGACGGCAAGCCCGTGGACGTTTTGGACATCCATGGCGATCTGTCTGACAAACGTGCCAAGGCCGTTGAAGATTTGTTGTGGAACTTGATCCCCGAAGCGCAGCACCTGCGCGAAAACGTTGGACAGTTCCGCGATTCACAAAACCATACCGCACTCAGCCATCCTTTGGCGTTGTCTGAGCTGCTGATCACATACCACATGGTCAAGGCTGCCCTTGGCCACCACGCAATTTAAGTTAAGACCAAAAAACCCTTACGGGAGGAGTGAGAACCATGACCGCAACCCACAACGAAATGGCCAATGCCATCCGTTTTCTGTCCGTCGACGCGGTGCAGAAAGCCAATTCCGGCCACCCCGGCATGCCCATGGGCATGGCGGATGTGGCAACCGTCTTGTACACCAAGTTCATGAAATGGGATCCGAAAGCCACCAAGTGGGCCGACCGTGACCGTTTTGTTCTGTCGGCAGGCCACGGCTCCATGCTGATGTATTCTTTGTTGTACTTGGCAGGCGTTGACGACGTTTCCATCGACGACATCAAGAACTTCCGCCAAATGGGGTCCAAAACCGCAGGTCACCCGGAATACGGCCACGTGGACGGCGTTGAAACCACCACGGGTCCGCTGGGCCAAGGCATCACCACCGCTGTCGGCATGGCGCTCGCTGAAAAAATGCAAGCTGCACGCTACGGCGACGACATTGTTGATCACTACACGTACTCCATCGCCGGTGACGGTTGCTTGATGGAAGGTATTTCCCAAGAAGCCATCTCCATGGCGGGTCACTTGAAGCTGAACAAGCTGATCTTGATGTGGGACGATAACGAAATCTGCATCGACGGTAACACCAACCTGACCACGTCCGACGACCAGTGCGCACGTTTCGAAGCGTCCGGTTGGGATACGCAAAAAATCGACGGTCACGATGCAGCGGCCATCGAAGCGGCCATCGAAAAAGCCAAAGCCTCCGACAAGCCGTCCTTGATCGCGTGCAAAACCACCATCGGTTATGGCGCACCGACCAAAGCCGGTACCCACGACACCCACGGTGCTCCGCTGGGCGACGAAGAAATCAAAGGCATGCGCGAAGGTTTGGGCTGGCACCACGGTGAGTTCGAAATTCCACAAAACGTTTTGGAAGCTTGGCGCTCTGCCTTGGCGAAAAACTCAGCCGCCCGCGAAAGCTGGGAAGGCCGTTTGAACGCCCTGGACGACGCCACCAAAGCTGAGTTCACCCGCACCGAAGCCGGCACCTTGCCGGGCGGTTGGGAAGATGCCTTCAACGCTTACAAAAAGAAGCTGTCCGAAGACGCTCCGAAAGTCGCCACGCGTAAAGCATCCGGCATGGCTTTGGAAGTTCTCACCGAAGCCGTTCCGGAAATGATCGGTGGCTCGGCTGACTTGACCGGGTCCGTTCTGACCAAAACGCCGTCCACGGCTTCCGTTTTGAACACCGACTTCTCTGGCCGCTACATCCACTACGGTGTGCGTGAGCACGCCATGGGCGCCGTCATGAACGGCATGAGCCTGCACGGTGGGTTCATTCCTTACGGTGGCACGTTCGCCGTGTTTGCCAACTACATGATCCCGGCGATGCGCTTGTCCGCATTGATGGAAATCCGTGTAGCTTACGTTCTGACCCACGATTCCATCGGTCTGGGCGAAGACGGCCCGACCCACCAGCCGGTTGAAACGCTGGCGATGTTGCGCTCGGTTCCGAACTTCAACACCATGCGTCCGGCGGACGTCGTGGAAACGGCGGAATGCTGGGCGATTGCCCTGGCGTCTGAAAAAACGCCGTCCGGTTTGGTCTTGACCCGTCAAGGTCTGCCGACGCTGCGCACCACCCACACGGACGAAAACCTGTCTGCCAAAGGTGCATACGTTTTAGCTGACGCAGAAGGCGGCGATCGTAAGGTCACGCTGATGGCCACCGGTTCGGAAGTTGAAATCGCCATGAACGCACGCGATATGCTGCAAGGCGAAGGCATTCCGACGGCAGTCGTGTCCATGCCGTGCTGGGAACTGTTCGACGCACAAGACGATGCTTACAAAGCCAGCGTATTGGGTGAAGGCACCGCGAAAGTCGGTGTTGAAGCTGCCATGCGCTTTGGTTGGGACCAATACACCGGATCCGACGGCGGCTTTGTCGGCATGAATTCCTTCGGTGCTTCGGCCCCGGCAGGCGAATTGTACAAACACTTCGGCATCACCGCCGAGAATGTGGTTGCAGAAGCCAAAGCGCGCCTGTAATCCATACGTAACGAAACATAAAAAGGGAGTAGAGATTTATGGCCCTCGTATCTATGCGCCAGCTTCTCGACCACGCAGCAGAAAACGGCTACGGCCTGCCTGCGTTTAACGTCAACAACATGGAACAAGTCAAAGCCATCATGGAAGCGGCCGACGCCGTGAACAGCCCGGTGATTTTGCAAGGTTCCGCAGGTGCCCGCAAATATGCAGGTGAGCCGTTCTTGCGCCACCTCATCTTGGGCGCCATCGAAGCTTATCCGCACATTCCGATCTGCATGCACCAAGATCATGGGACGTCTCCGGCTGTGTGCCAACGCTCCATCCAATCGGGCTTCAGCTCGGTGATGATGGACGGCTCTTTGATGTCCGACGGCAAAACCCCGGCGTCCTACGACTACAACGTCGATACAACCAAAGCTGTTGTCGACATGGCCCACGCCTGTGGCGTGTCCGTCGAAGGCGAACTGGGTTGCTTGGGCTCGCTCGAAACCGGCGAAGCTGGCGAAGAAGACGGCATCGGCGCTGAAGGTAAGCTGGAAATGGATCAAATGCTGACCGATCCGGACGAAGCGGCCGATTTTGTGAAGAAAACCAACGTGGACGCGCTTGCTATCGCTATCGGCACGTCCCACGGTGCTTACAAATTCACCGCAGAGCCCACCGGCAAAGTGCTGCGCATCGACCGCGTGAAAGAAATCCACGAACGCATCCCGTCCGTGCACCTGGTCATGCATGGCTCTTCTGCTGTGCCGCAAGACTGGCTGAAGATCATCAACGACTTCGGCGGTGACATGGCGCAAACCTACGGTGTTCCGGTTGACGAAGTTGTCGAAGGCATCAAATCCGGTGTGCGTAAAGTCAACATCGACACGGATCTTCGCATGGCGTCTACGGGTTCCATCCGTCGTCACTTGGACGAAAACAAGTCCAACTTCGACCCGCGCAAGTTCCTGGCCGAAGCCACCAAAGGCATGACCGACATCTGCAAAAACCGTTACGAAGCTTTCGGCTCCGCCGGTCAAGCCGACAAGATCAAGCCCCAGTCTCTCGAAGTCATGTTCGAGAAATACGAAGCTGGCGAATTGGACGCAAAAGTCAACTAAGGCTGACGCTTACAATCGAAATGAAAAGGGCGGTCCAATCGGGCCGCCCTTTTTGTTGTGTTCAGTTGTTTGGTGAATTGTTATGGTTGTGGCATGCTCAAATATGTTTTTTGATGGATAGCTATGTTTGGTTTTTCACTTCTTTTTGTCGGTATCGTCATCGGTTTGATTTTGATGTGCATGTTTGTCACAGTTTCGCTTGAACTGAAGAAAGAAATGCGGAATTTCCTAACACGCAAAACGTTCTTTCAATACGGCCTATTTACCTACGCAATCTCACTCGTTCTGGGCTACGGCATCTCACAGTCCGGCGTATATGTTGCCATACTTCTGCCAGCCTTTGCCATGGGGCTGACAATTGTGTCTTCAATCTTAGTGGTTCGACGCTTAAACGATACAAAGCATTCTCCCAAATGGGCTTATTTGGCCATTGTCGGCCTAGCTCTTCTCTATCCGCTCGGTTATGCCCTCATTTTTTTGCTCTGTGCGTTTCCGACCAGTTACGCAAACCGGCGGCCATGGGAATTGGGTGCAGACAATCAGCCTGCGTAACATTTGCAAGCTAAGCAAAGTTAAATTAGGGCGGCTCAACACGAGCCGTCCTTTTTGTTGCCTTAGTGAGACTTCGTCCAAGCCGCCGTGCGGCCACCTTCGTTTGTGCATTCGTAGAACGTTTCGTCGAATGTTCCATCCGCATGCAGGCTCAGCATGGCGAAGCCGTTTTGCACTTGGTTGGTGCCATCTGCCAAAGACGTGTGCGCGTAGTAATCGACATTGTTGGTGTTGATGCCATAGGCGTTGGCGTAGGGGATGGCGCTGTGGCCGACGCAGCGGCAAAGGGTGCCGTCCGACCCCACAACAGTTTTGGAATTGTAAGCCACGCCTAAGTGCAGGTGACCCCAGTACCAAACGTCAGGCGTGCGACCGATGACCTCTTTCATGCCGTCCCATAAAGGCTGGCCGGCCTTTTTGTTTTGCACCAGGGTTTCCCCTTTGTAGTCGATGGGGTTGTGGTGGGTCATGACCAGGACTTTCTTGTCGCTCAAATCCCCCAAAGACGCGACAAAACGTTTTTGCTGGGTGTTCTCAGCATCGCCCAGGGCACCTTGCATATAGAACGTGGAGGGATCGAAGCGCGCGCTGTCCAAACCGATAATGACCCATTTGCCATAATTGACGGCGAAGTAGGGGGCACGGTTTTGGTGGCCGAACACCGTGTCTGGCGCTAAGGCCACGCCCATCAAACCTTGCACGGCACCATACATTTCATGGTTGGAGTTAATGGCGAAGTTGGTGCCCGCAGCGGTCAGTCCGGTTTTCCATTGATCGAGCAAGAAGCGTTTTTCTTCATGGAGCGGCAGGCGGTCATCTGTGCCCGCATAATAGACATCGCCCAAGTGCACCGCCATATCGGGGCCTAGGTCACGCACAGCGTTCATGACGGCTACAGCGGGGCCTTGGTTGTCGTAAAAGTCCCCATACACACCCGTGCCCCAATCGCCGATCACGGCCATGTTGAGGGTTTCTTGGGACGCATCCACCGTGCCCACGTAAGCGTCTTGCGGTTCGGGGTAGGGCCCGTAATAGAGTTTCGGATCAATGGTGTTGATAACGTAATAGATCCCCGTGATCGTCCACATGGGATCCAACTGATTGTATTTAGTGATGGACAAGATTTCGCCGCCCGGCAACACAAGCCATTTGCTGGCCATCATTTTGTCGAGCAAATCTTGTGTCAACGCAGGCGCGATGCCCAAGTCTTCGGCGACGGACAACACGGCGTCTGAAACCACGCCAAACACGTGCTCACCCGCCAATAGGGCTTTGTGCTCCGCCGCAGGATTGAACAAGTGATACAAAAAAGCGCCGAACTCCAGCTCAATTTCATCGCCCAATTGCAAGCCTTCGGGACTGCCATCGTTGGCTTCCAAATGATTGAACGTATTGATCAGTTCGGTTTCACACGCTTTGAGATATTCAAGCACGGTTTGGATATTGTCTTTGGCTTCGGGGACACCGGCCAACAATTGCTTGGCGTTATCAAATTTAGATATCAGTTCAGACATTTAGACCTCCTCAGGATGACGGCAATTTAGCTTATGTTCAATTATTACATGTATGAATAACAATACTCTCTTATTAGGAGTGTCTTGCAATTAAAAAAAGGCCCAACCGTCAAGTTGAGCCATTATTTTAAGTGGCATGGAGCCAATCAGTCGGAAAACCTACAAGTCACCACCCGCTTGGACGGAGAGCTCAAATTGGTTGAGCACTTGCGGACCGCGGACAGCGAAGCCTTCAACCAATTCCTTAACTTTGAGGGGTTGGTCGGAACTGAGCTGGACAGTGATGGAGGTCGGATCAAGCAAAAAGCGCCCCAGTTCATTTTGTGCAACTTGGGCGCTTTGCGGACCGTGGGATTGCGATACAAGCATGTAGGCTTGGGTAGACAAGCCGCGCGCCATTTTTGCAGGATCTGCATTGGTTTCGCTTGCCTGCATCGCCAAATACTTTTTCAACAGTCCGTCATCGGCGTATCCCAGCGAAAGTGACGAGATGGCAATGTCATTGAAGTGCTTTTCAAGCACCGCTTCGGCATGTTCCTGAACCACCACAGGATCGAGGGTCGGGTCGTTTTTCATGGTGCCGAGTTTTTTCACATCATCCAAATACGCGCGCCAAGGTAGGCTGTGGAGGTTAAATCCAAGCTCGACCTGCCCAACTTTTCGGGCCCCGAAAGAGAAGGGGGCGACGGACAATGACTGCGTTTCTTCATCAAACTCATAGGCCACTTGGACATTAAATTTGAGCTCATCAATGCCGAACATTTCCATGAACTGTATGGCCTTGGGATCGGTCACAATGTTGGGGTCTAGCAAAAACCCATCAACGTAAGAGCTCATTTTTACAGGCAGTTCGCCATCAAACACCAGGTCGGAAAAGCCCATAGCATCGATAGAAACCTGAAGTGGCTTGGCGTCCGCTCCCGCAGGAGACACGGTTATATCCAGGCCTTCATAGCGCAACATTTTGACCTGTTCGGGTTCAAAATTGTGACCGACAACGCGTGCTAATTTGACGTCTAAGCCGACAGAGACCTCATCCATGAGATCTTGGGCCGCCGGGCCAACCCCTTTGGTCGTTATGTTCGTTTGAAGGGCGTAATCCTTGGCTTCCAAATATTTGGCTTTCATGCCAAGCGGATTGACGCTCGGGTCCTTAAACGTTTCAGCCCAGCTTAAGTCTTCGACCCGCGTATCGCCAAACGTCAACGAAAGCTGCATGTGTTCGTTAAACGTCATGACCTGGGATACCCCGTCGACTTCGACCGTTTTGGGAGTCGAGGTTGTCATGTCAAAGTTCACCTCGCCTGCATCAACACGCAGGAGAGGAATGGCCTTATTCCCAAAAATCAAGCCCCACAAACCGTGTACTGTGATGACATCTTGCTTTAAAGAGCCCGTTCCCGAAAGGGTTTTGCCGTCTTGGCGATCTTGATCGCTCAAGGCCTGATCAATTTCATAGGTAATGGTTGAATTGTGAACCGTGAGTGCATCACCGACGTAATCCAGCTCCAGGTCCTCATAAGAGATCGAAGCGATTGTCGGTGTGCTGGATTCAAGATTTGCGATTGTGGTGTCAAATTTAATGCGCACAAATTGATCGAACGCAAACAAACCGACAATACCGGCCGTCACGAAGGCGAGAGCGCCAACGGCCAATATGGTACTTGTTTTCATAAAACACCCCGAAAATTAAGAGAATTCAAATGAATACCGAACGGTTTGGACCTGAGTTATGCGCGGCAGCTCAGTCCCTGAGCTTCTTCAAGATCTTGCAAAAGGCCCCAACCCTCATGCCATTCTCCAAGATGGGAATCGGCGTTGATATGGCCGCATTCCCCAATATTGACGAATGAAGAGCCCCAAGCCGTCGCAAACAACTGAGCACGGATTATATCGACATAAGGGTCGTTGGAGCTGGCGATAACCGTGGACGGGAAGGGGAGTTGCGCCATGGGGATCGGCGCAAAACAACGCACCTCCATTGGCGTGTGATCTTCAGATTCTACATCAGACGGGGCAACCAAAAGTGCGCCTCGTATTGGGGTGTCGTGATGTCGTTGTGCCCAATGGGCAACCAGCGCGCAAGACAAACTGTGTGCGACCAGCAAAGGAGGGGCCGCACAGCTGACCACAGCTGACTGCAACGCGTTGATCCAAGAGCTGGGTTCGGGGATGTTCCAGTTGTCTTGCTCAACAAGACGACATTGTGAACGTTTGGAACACCAATGACTTTGCCAGTGCGATTGGCTTGATCCGCCCAATCCAGGCAGGATCAGAACGGGAGACGTCATCGTTTGTGTATTCATGGGGCCGCAATCCACTTATAATTGAGGACTTCGGGGTGCCTCAATGATTTTTATAATTTATAACTATGGATCAGCACTCTGAACCACGCAATAAACCTTTCGTATCTGTCCCGTTAAGGACAAGTGGTTAGCTCTGTTTGCGAGGTGCTGGAGGTATAGGCTTGCCGTCTGCGCCCATGAGGACCGTCTTCGGTTTTGAAGGGGAGAAGTCTGTCCCATCAACAGATTGCTGATCTGTCGGGTCTTTTATGACAGCTTGAACTGTGCTCGTCGGGGCCGGCACAGGATCACGCTTTCCGCTGTCTTTGTTCAGAATCAAAGCGGCTTCATCCAACAAAAAGGTGTGGAACGCTTCTGCTATGGGCGACAAGCGTTTGCCTTTGCGATACATCACGAACCAATGACGCATAATGGGAAAATGCAATACATCCGGTACACTTAGATGGTTTAGTTGAAGTTCGTTCTGAACCGCGTCACGGCTCATAATGCCCAGGCCCAGGCCCGCTTGCACGCTTCGTTTGATGGCTTCGTCGGAACTGACTTCCATGCCCGTGGTCATTGTAATGCCATGTTGGTCGAAGAACATTTCCATGGCTTTGCGCGTGCCCGAACCCTTTTCGCGGACCAAGAAGACTTCGTCTTCCAAACGTTTTAATTGAATGGAACGTTCACGGGTGAAGGGGTGGTCCGCAGGCGCGATGAGCACCAAGGGGTTCTCCATGAACGTCCCGGCTTCCACATCCACGGTTTCGGGAGGGCGGCCCATGATGACCAAGTCGACGGTGTTGTTTTCCAGCTGGGAAACGAGAGATTCGCGATTCGTCACATCCAATTTCACATCCACACCGGAATAACGCTCACAAAAGATCGACAGTAGCTTCGGCGCAAAATAGTGCGCCGTGGTCGCCACAGAGATGCTCAGCGTGCCCCGCTCGAGCCCCTTGAGGCTGTCGAGACCCGCTTCCATGTCGTCGACTTGCTGGAGGATCTTGCGCGCGTACTGGCGCACCTCGCGACCTGCTTCGGTCAAAAAGATCTTCTTGCCCATATGTTCGAACAGGGATTGGCCAACCTGGCTTTCCAACTGCTTAATCTGCATGGAAACGGCAGGTTGGGTGAGGTTGAGTTCTTCGGCTGCGCGGGTGAAACTGAGGTTACGCGCAACGGCCGTGAAGGCTTCCAACTGTCGGATCGTCACATGCATGGCGAGAAACCTTCACAAAATGCTGATATAATCATGCTTTCAAGGGGCTATAAGGCATGCATAAATATAGCTTATGTTCATCATCAAAATAAATGAGTTTTTTTATACCTGCAAAAACAGTAGGGTTTTCTCAACGGAAAGGGACCTGTGGTTGGGGCTTATTTCCAAATGAAAAATCAAACGATTAGGACCGAGGGCCTTCAGACCCTCGCCCATAATCGCAACGCCAATTAAGAGATACAGGGAGTATTCAAAATGGCATTGTTGGACCAAACCAGCCGTTACGTTGCGCTGGACCTCGAAGAAGATCAGCTCATCAAAGACGGCAAGCACGTTCTTGTCGCTTACACCATGAAGCCGGCCGAAGGCTACGGCTACCTGGAAGTTGCCGGCCACTTCGCCGCTGAGAGCTCCACAGGTACGAACGTTGAAGTTTGCACGACCGACGAATTCACCAAGGGCGTTGACGCTCTGGTGTACGAAGTCGATGAAGCAAACGAAATCATGAAAATCGCATATCCGCTGGAACTGTTCGATCGCAACATGATCGACGGCCGCGCGATGCTGGTTTCCTTCCTGACGCTGGCCATTGGTAACAACCAAGGCATGGGTGACGTTGCGCATGCAAAAATGCATGACTTCTACGTCCCGCCTGCATACTTGCGTCTGTTCGACGGTCCGTCCAAAGACATTTCCGACTTGTGGCGCATCTTGGACCGTCCGGTCGTCGATGGCGGTTACATTGCCGGTACCATCATCAAGCCGAAATTGGGCCTGCGTCCGGAACCGTTCGCAAACGCTGCATACCAGTTCTGGCTGGGTGGCGACTTCATCAAAAACGACGAACCGCAAGGCAACCAAGTGTTCTGCCCGGCGAAAGACGTGTACCCGTTGGTTTATGACGCCATGAAACGCGCCATGGACGAAACCGGCCAAGCCAAAATCTTCTCCGCCAACATTACGGCTGACGACCACGCTGAAATGATCGCTCGCGGTGAGTTCATCTTGGAAGCTTTCGGCGCGGATGCCGACAAAGTGGCTTTCTTGGTTGACGGTTACGTGGGTGGCCCGGGCATGGTGACGACGGCACGTCGTTACTTCCCGAACCAATATCTGCACTATCACCGTGCCGGTCACGGCGCTGTGACGTCTCCGTCCGCGAAACGGGGTTACACCGCGTTCGTTCTGGCGAAAATGTCCCGTCTGCAAGGTGCTTCCGGTATCCACGTGGGCACCATGGGCTACGGCAAAATGGAAGGCGACGCGAAAGACAAAAACATCGCGTACATGATCGAACGCGACAGCGCCGACGGTCCGTTCTACCACCAAGAATGGTTGGGCATGAAGCCGACCACCCCGATCATCTCGGGCGGCATGAACGCTCTGCGTTTGCCGGGCTTCTTCGAAAACTTGGGCCACGGCAACATCATCAACACCTCTGGTGGTGGTTCTTACGGTCACATCGACAGCCCGGCAGCTGGTGCAATTTCTCTGCGCCAAGCCTACGAATGCTGGCAAGCTGGCGCCGATCCCATCGAATGGGCGAAAGAACACAAAGAGTTCGCCCGTGCCTTCGAAAGCTTCGAGCACGACGCAGACGCATTGTTCCCGGGCTGGCGCGAAAAATTGGGCGTGCACAAATAAGCACCCCGGCTACGCCTAAACAAGATGGCCGGGAGTGGTTTATACTGCTCCCGGCTATTTTTGTCTCTTGGCACTATTTTTTGAAGGATTAACGTTATGTCCGACACGCAGCAATATTTGGTCGCTGAAGAACCGTTTTATCAATCTGTCGCCAACGAAGTGGAACTCTACGAAGCCGCCTATGCCGAGCGTTTGCCCGTCATGGTCAAAGGCCCCACGGGGTGCGGTAAATCGCGGTTCATTGAATACATGGCGTGGAAGCTGAAAAAGCCCTTGATTACGGTGGCGTGCAATGAAGACATGACCGCGTCGGACTTGATAGGACGCTATCTATTGGACGCCGACGGCACCCGTTGGCTGGACGGTCCTTTGACCGTGGCTGCGCGTATTGGCGCGATTTGTTATTTGGACGAAGTCGTCGAGGCCCGCCAAGACACCACCGTCGTCATACACCCGCTGACCGATCACCGCCGCACGCTGCCGCTCGACAAAAAAGGTGAGCTGGTCAACGCCCACGCCGATTTCCAATTGGTGATCAGCTACAACCCGGGCTATCAAAGCCTGATGAAGGACTTAAAACAGTCCACCAAACAACGCTTTACAGGGCTTAACTTCGACTACGCCGCGGCAAAGGTCGAAGCGGGCATCGTCGCCAAAGAAACCGGCTGCGAGGAAGACATAGCAACCAGCTTGGTGAAAATCGGCGAAACGGCACGTAACCTCAAGGGCCATGGCCTGGACGAGGGGATTTCCACCCGTTTGCTGGTCTACGCCGCCCGATTGATCAAACAAGGCATCAACCCCAACCAAGCCTGTCGTATGGCTTTGGTTGCACCACTGACCGACGACACCGACATTTCGGCGACGCTGAAGCATTCCATCGACGCTGTTTTCGGTTAAGTGTGAGGGATTGGGAACGGGGTCACCGTCATGTCTCTCTCTGAAGAAGACCTGAAAATTTTCCGCGACATGCTGTCGTGCGGGTTCGAGCAATTGGACACCGCGTTCGAAGCGATCATGGAAGACGCTCTGCGTCGCTTGTCGCAGAAGGGCGTTAAGGATCTGCTCGACGGTGGGGCCTTGATCTGTAAATTGGGGCGCGGCTACGAACCCGTGCACATCTATCTGGAAGAAATGCCGGAAATCGCAGAACGTTTAGGTGAGCACACTTTGACGGAAGTCAAAGACGCCGTCTGGGAAATGTCGCGCACCCCCAATGGCAAAGCGATCCCAGGATTTTTGCAAACCTTGGGTGAGGCCGCGCGGCGGCTGCGGTCAAGCGAGCTGTTCACGGGGTACATCGCCTTGATCTTTGAGATGATGGAAAAAACCACGCGTTCCACCCACGGGTTTCACCAAACCATTCCCAGTGCGGGCCTGCCGGACATGCTGACCCAAATGCCGTATTTGATGCATCAATTGCCGCTGGAAGGCATTCGCAATTGGATGGACTACGGGGCCAAGCACTACCAAACCCACCCCGAACGCCAGAAAGATTACTTCAGCCTGCAAACGGCAGATTCCAAAGCAATCTTGCAGCGCGAACGCCACGGAACTTTGTTCGCAGACGTGGAACGCAAGATGTCCATGTACTTAAAAGGCTTGTGGCAAGAACACGACGCCCAGTTTGTGCCGTTTTCGCTGGGCTATGACGAGCTGCGCAAGCCTATTCCGTACTACGATCACATCGGCCTGCGCGTTCCCGACGTCTATGACGAATACGAACACGAAAGCATCGGCATTCGCGTCAAAGCCACCGACCGCTACCGCGCTTTGTTGGCACATATGGCAGCGCACAGGCGCTGGACCACGCCGATTTTTGCGGACAACTTCAGCCCGTTTCAGCGGGTAGCAACGGAAATCTTCGAAGATTCCCGTGTGGAATGTCTGGCCATGCGCGAATACCCGGGCCTGCGCTTGTTGTTCCAAGCCTTGCACCCCAAACCTGGCGAAGACGATTGTGACCCGTTAGTGGAATCGTGCATCCGTCATCGCTTGGCGATGTTTTCCTACGCCGTGTTGGATCCGGACCATCCCTACACGAACGAGATATTGCTGGAGTTTGTCGACAAATTCCACGACCTGATGGCGGACGGTAAACAAAGCACGACCCAAGAGGTTTCCATGTTGGCGTCCAGCTTCATTGCGCGCACCCGACGTCAAGAAGACCAGTCCGCCAAAGTCTATTTCGCCGACACCGAAGTCGACTACCGCGACGACAACCGTCACATGTGGCTCTACCACGAACAAAGTGACGACGAAGAAATGTTCGAAGACGTCAAGAAAACCAAAACGGAAGAGGACGAAGAAGACGGCAAGCTTCCGCCGCGCCACTATCCGGAATGGGATTACTTGGCCAATAGCTATCGTCCGGACTGGGTGAGCTTATACGAAAACCTGCACCCGGGCGGCGGCGCAGCAAAAATCAATGCGTTGCTGGACAAAAACGCCATGTTAGCGAAGCGCTTGAAACAGGTGTTGGATCTGTTGAAACCGCAACAATACGTGCGCATCCGCTATCAAGAAGAAGGCTCCGAACTGGATTTGGATGTGGCAATCCGTTCCTTGATCGATTTCAGGGCAGGGGCCCAGCCGGATCCGCGCATCAACATGAGCCACAAACACGACGGCCGCGATGTGTCGGTGATGATGTTGTTGGATCTGTCCCAATCCGTGAACGAAATTCCGGACGGTTGCAGCCAAACAATTTTGGAGTTGAGCCAAGAAGCCGTGTCCCTGTTGGGCTGGGCGGTAGACCGCTTAGGCGACGAGCTGGCGATTGCCGGGTTTTCGTCCAACACCCGCCATGAAGTGCGCTACCAACACATCAAAGGCTATACCGAATCCTGGGACGATGAAGTCAAAGGCCGTTTGGGCGCCATCGAAGCCGGATATTCCACCCGCATGGGCGCCGCTTTGCGCCACGCGGGCGATACCTTGGCGCACCGAAAATCCGACAAAAAGCTGTTGTTGGTGCTGACCGACGGCGAGCCTGCGGACATCGATGTCGACGATGATCGCCATCTGCACGAAGACGCGCACAAGGCGGTTCAAGAGCTCGATCAGAACGGGGTTTACACCTATTGTATCAACTTGGACAGAAAAGCCGACGAGTATGTACGCGATATTTTTGGGAATCAGTACACCGTCATCGACAATGTTTCCAGGCTTCCGGAAAAACTGCCGCAACTGTTCATGGCCCTAACCAAGTAAAGACCATTTAAATGGGCAGTGGGTGGCTACCCCAATGGGTTGGAAAAACCGCCGAAACCCCTTAAAAACTTGGATTTTTTGCGTTTTAGAAATTGACTTTCGGGGATAAAGAGAATACTAATATACAAGCAAATCGGAGCACATTATCCAACTGGGTAGGGCGCTTAAACGTCACAAAAATGACCTCGATTTTGCGTTAGAAATTCAGTCGCGGAGGTTCTGGGCGACGAGTAAACCTGGGGAGGTCCGCTCGCACCTATCCTGGAACCACCCGGAAGGCCCCCGACATTGACTTTTGTCATTGACGGGGGCTTTCTAATTTTAAGGCCCATTCATAGGGCAGAACAGCACAGGGCATACCGGAGGCATACACATGACCGCAAACGTCAAAATCGCTCCCAGCATTCTTTCCGCAGATTTCGCTCGTTTGGGCGAAGAAGTCAAAGCCGTTGATGAGGCCGGGGCGGATTGGATTCACATTGACGTGATGGACGGCCACTTTGTGCCCAACCTGACCTTCGGCCCGCCGGTCATTCAATGCATCCGCCCGTGGACGGAAAAGTTCTTCGACGTGCACCTGATGATCGACCCGGCCCAGCCGTTCTTGGAAGACTACGCCAAAGCCGGCGCCGACCAAATCGTTGTGCACGCCGAGGCCGACAAGCACCTGGATCGCTCCATTCAAGTCATCAAAGGCTTGGGCAAAAAAGCAGGCGTTTCGCTGAACCCGCACACGCCCGTCAATGTGTTGGAAAACGTCATCGATCAGCTGGACATGGTCTTGATTATGAGCGTCAACCCGGGCTTCGGCGGCCAAAGCTTTATCCCGGCAGCCCTGAACAAAATCCGCGCCGTCAAAGACATGATCGGCGACATGGACATCGACATCCAAGTGGACGGCGGCGTCAACAAAGACACAGCGAAGTCCGTTGTGGACGCCGGTGCAACGTGTCTGGTGGCCGGTTCTGCGGTGTTTAAGGGCGACGACTACGTGGCGACCATTAAAGCGATTAAGGATTCGTATGGCGGGTAACACGCGCAAAACATTCAAACATATAAAAGCCGTTGGGAACGAACCCAGCGGCTTTTTTGTTGATCCAATCGCTACAGTCAATCGTAGTGATACCATGACCAATACGCGATCTCAGCACAAACTGACTGTTTATTACGACGGCGCATGCCCCCTGTGTTCGCGCGAAATTGCCATGTACAAGTTCATGCGAGGAGGGGACGCTATTCATTGGAAAGATTTGCGCGAGATGCCACCCGGGGAGGTTCTGGCGGGTTTAGACCGTGAAGAGGCGCTCAAACGCTTCACCGTAAAAGCGCCGGACGGGCAGGTTCACTCCGGTGGTGATGCGTTCTCTATGCTTTGGACAACGTTACCAAAGCTCCGCTTGTTCGGCTGCATACTGCGCATTTGGCCGATCACCATCATGCTGGAAGGCGGATATCGCTTAGCACTTCTCATACGGCCCAGTCTGCAAAAGGTCATGCGCCTTTTGGAGCGTCAGGGTGCTTAGAAAACCAAATTCAACACCGACAACGACACCACCAAGAACAACACCGTCATAATTCCACCAGCACGCATGAAGTCAGGCACGCGGTAGCCGCCGGGGCCCATGATCAAGGCGTTGACTTGGTGTGTCGGGATTAAGAACGAGTTGGACGTCGCAATCGCCACCGTCAGCGCAAACAGTGCGGGATCAGCCCCAGCCCCAAGCGCGATGTTGACCGCGAGAGGGACCAACAGAACCGTGGCGCCCACGTTGGACATCACCAGGGTAAAGAAGGTTGCCAAGATGGCCACGGCAGCTTGCAAGCCCCAGGTGGGCATGCCACCCAACAAATTCAGGGTCTGATCTGCGATGTAAGCGGCTGTGCCACTGGTTTCCACGGCGAGGCCCAACGGAATGAGGCTCGCCAACAAAAACACGGTTTTCCAACTGACAGCCCGGTAGGCTTCGTCGATGCTCAAAACCCGCGACAAGACCATGCCCATGGCACCCGTCATCAAGGCGACCGACAGACGCAGGTCGGTGAACAGGATCATGGACAGGGCAATCAAGAAAAACACGAGGGCAGGGCCCACTTTGTTCGGGCGTTCTTCTTCATGCGGGAATTCCGTGGTCATGATCAAGAAGTTGGGATTGCGCTGCAAGTGCGCCAAATCCGCCCACAAGGTGTGAACCACCAAGGCATCGCCAGACATAAACGGAACGTCACGCACGCCGCCGCCTTCTCGTGCAATGGTCTCGCCGCCACGGTTGATGGCCAGCAGGGACAACCCCGTGGTTTTGCGCATCCAGATATCGCGTGCGGACTTGCCGATCAGGTTGGAGCCCGGCGGAATGACGATTTCGGCAATGCCAGCCTTGGTCGAGGCCATGCGTTCGCTGAAAATTCTGAGCGAGGAGTGGATTTTCGCACGCGCCGCTGTGCGGACAAAATCAAACACGTCCGTGCCAATGACGGCGGCCAGAACGTCGCCTTCTTTAACCACCACGTCACGGTCGACGCCAAGCGCGCCAATGCGAAACCCGTCGTCACCACGCACCGCAACAACGCGGAAAGGGTGATCGGCTTCAACTTGATCCATGTTTTTGCCGACCAATCGGCTGTCCGCCGTGACGTTGATTTCATAGAGGTTGTAGTCGATGCCGTAGGTGCTATCGAGGTACTCGTGCTCATCCACGGTGTCGGTCTCTTCCCCCTTCGTCGCCGGCAGAACAAAGCGCCCGGCAATCACAAAATACAAAATCCCTGTGCTGACCAAAGCCAAGCCGACAGGTGTCACAGAAAACAACGACCACGTTTCCATCTGTTGTTCGGCTGGCAAAACTTTGTTGGACGTCAAAATCAAATCGTTGAGCAAAATGAGAGGGCTAGAGCCCACCATGGTCATGGTACCACCCAAAATGGCGCAAAAGCCCATGGGCATGAGCAAGCGGGACAACGGCAACCCCGTGCGCGCCGAAATGCGCGACACAACCGGTAAAAACAAAGCCGCAGCCCCGACGTTTTGCATGAACGAAGAAATCACCCCCACGGTACTGGAGATAATCGGAATAATCCGGCCTTCGGTGGTGCCGCCGACTTTGAGAATAAAGGCCGCAACCTTGGTCATAATCCCGGTTTTGTCCAAGCCCGCACCAATGATCATCACAGCAATAATCGACATCACAGCGTTGGACGCAAAACCGTTAAACAACGCATCCGTCGAGACCAAGCCCTGATCCAGCCCCATGTGAGGTGCGAGGATCGACGACAATCCCAACAGCACCATGATGCTGATCGCGGCGACGTCGACATCGACGATTTCAAAGGCGAACAGATAGATGGTCAACAGCAAGATGCCGCTCACCCAGGCAATGGAAACAGTCGGCACAACGGTGGAAATGTAAAGGCCAAACGCGAGAAACACAGCGGCGGCTATGATTTTCTTCAAAGACAAATTGCCAAAATACGACATTACTCAATCTACCTTGTTCAACAGTGTATGTGGCCGCAGCGAGACGCAGCAAAAATAACGGTCTGAGGGGAGGTCTAATTTTTTGATCGTTCAATAGGGATGCACAAATTACATCTCATATTAGGGAATTACCATATAATAAACATGGTTTTCAATTGTTCACACAACAATATATCCAGCAAAGCCTCTATTTTATTGTTTTTACGTGGGTTTTCGCTTATAAACGAAAGAATATATAAAAGCGATTCATTCCAGAATCTATCGGGGAACGATTTCATCTTAGGACTTCATTTGCCGTCGGATTCACCGAAAGCAGGCAAGCTGTCATGTCAGATGGAGAAGCAGGGGCCGCCAATCAGCCCAGAAAAGGATTCCGTGCCCGCCGAGCGCTCAAGCTCGTCAAGCCGATTGTCGGCTTGCGAAAGCGCAGCAATTATCTTTATTTTTGGGAAAAGCGATGGTTTTTCATCGCCATGGCCGTCGGTGCAGGCCTGCTCTATATGCCGATTCCTGAAGGTCTGACCCAATCGGGCATGATCATTCTGACCATGAGCGTGGTCGCCACCATCTTATTCGTCACTGAACCCGTTCCGTTGCCCACCGTGGCGTTGCTGATCGTCATCGGCCAAGTCATGTTGATGGGCATCGATTCGAAGGTTGTCGCCAAATCCTTGATGAGCGATAGCGTGCTATTTATTATGGGCTCGCTGATGTTGGCCGTCGCCGTGGTCAAACAAAAGCTCGACACCCGCATTGCCTGGCTTTTGGTGAAGATGACGGGAACCAAGACGTCTCGCATTGCTTTTGGCATCGCCGTTGTCTCTGGCGTTTTAGCGTCATTTGTGGGTGAACATACGGTGGCCGCGATGATGCTCCCGGTGGGCATTACTTTGATCCAACTGACATCTGACGATCCCAAAAAGGTCCGCAATCTTGCAGCCGTATTGCTGTTTTCGATTTCCTACGGCTGTTCGGTGGCGGGCATCGGCACACCGTCGGGCGGGGCGCGTAACGCCATTATGATCGGCTATTGGAAGGAATTTTTTTACGACCCGACCAATCCCGAAACGTTTAAGTTTCTCATCGACTACGTGAAGTGGATGGTCTTTGCGTATCCCATGTTCTTGCTGCAATTGCCCTTTGTCACGGCCATCTTGTTGTGGACGTTCAAGCCGGAATACAAAGACCTGTCGCGCGCCGTTGTTAAATTGCGGACCAAGGTCGAAAAACAGGGCCCGATGAAGCCTTCCGATTTCATTGCCATTATCATCTTTTTCTTGGTTCTTTTGGGCTGGATCTTTGGCTCTGCCGAATACGGCATGGGCACCATTGCCATTTTGGGCGCGGCAGCGTTCTTGGTGGCGGGACTGGTGGCTTGGCCGGACGTGAACTCTGGCGTGAACTGGGGGGTGGTGTTGCTCTACGCTGCGGCCATCTCGCTGGGTGTGCAGATGAAAGACACGGGTGCAGCCGCCTGGGTCGCCAACAGCTTTCTCGATATTTTGGCGCCATTTGGCATGGATGAAGGCATTGGACTTTGGGCGGCCGTGTCTGTGCTGACAACGGCCGTGACCAACACCATGTCCAATGGTGCGGCCGTGGCTGTGCTTGGGCCGATTGTGTTGAAATTGGCCGTTGCTGCCCAGGAAAGCCCCATTATTCTTGGCTTTATAACGGCGGTTTCGTCTGCGTTTGCCTACCTGACAGTGGTCGGCACGCCTGCGTGTACCATCGTTTATGCCTCTGGATATCTCAAAACAACGGACTTCCTGACGGTTGGTTGGAAGATGGCCGTGATGTCGACCATCCTCATGTTGGTTGCAGCATATCTTTACTGGCCGTTCTTAGGAGTCTAACGTATTGCATGAGGATTTCGTAAACGGTCAGGGGAAAGAGCGTATGACTGATGATGTTGAAGACCAAGACTTCAACGATCCGGAACGACCGCATCATGGACGCTTTCGCATTCTTGTCTGTATTGATGGGTCGGACGAATCCTATCGGGGCTTGCGCTACGCCGCCAAAATCGCCACAGGACACGACGTCGATATCGTCATGTGCTATGTGCGCCCCGTAGACCAAGGCCTGCGTACGGGTGGTCTGCAAATGGATGTTGCACGGGGCAATATCTTAGACTGGGGGCTGGAGCTTCCGGGTATCAAGTACCTCAAAAAAGGCCGTAAATTGCTCATGGAACTGGGCAATCTGAAAGATCACTGGGAAGAGCAATCCTTCCACACCGACGTCGCCGGAACGTCTCTGGGCGACAACAAGATCGAATACACCGGACGCTCCGGCAAAAAAGTCGTCTTGAAGCTCAAAGTTGCCAACGACATCGTCAATGGCATATTGGAACAGTGGGAACTGGGCCATTACGACCTGATCATCATGGGGGCTTCTGCGCGGTGGGACAAAAGAAGTGCCGGGCGTGCCATTCGCGGCTTCTTCGACCCTGCAGTTGCTGAAAAAATCGCCACGCATGCGCCATGTTCTGTCTTGCTCGCACGTGATCTGGAAATCGGACACGGGCATTTGGTCTGCACCGATGGCTCAGAGCTTTCAACAGAGTTGCTCACCAAAGAAGCCTACATTGCGTCGCTGTGCGAATGCCCGGTGAGCTTGATCACCGTGGTTTCCGACGTGGAAAGCAAGGCTAAGGGGGAAAAGGTCCTGGCCGAAGCCGTTGATCACTTGGATCAATATCATGTGCATGTGAAAGACAGGCTCGTGCGGATTGGCGACCCCATCGACGAAATCATCGAAGCCGGACCGGAATATTCGCTTCTTGTGGTCGCAGACGGTGGGAAATCAGGGTTAGAGCGCTTCTTCGTCGGCTCTGTTGCGCAGAAAGTGATCCAAGGGGCCCACAACTCCGTCATGATCGTGCGTTAGATCAAACTTTATCCCGCAAGCAATAAAGGCCTGGAGCATAGCTCCGGGCCTTTGTCGTTCGGATCTGTTGAAAAGTCGTCTTAAGCGCAGCTGGGTTGGTCGCCGTTGTTGAACAGCTGATACAACACTTCAATGATCGCTTTGGGCTTATCACCGTCAATGGAATAGAAGATGTTTTGCGATTCGCGGCGTGTGACGACCAGGCCGTGGTCACGCAGAACGGCCAAGTGTTGGGACAAGGCCGATTGGCTCAAGTTGGTCAAGGCGTCCAATTCACCGGCTGTTTTCTCACCGTGCAGCAACTGGCACAGGATCATCAGGCGTGTTTGGTTGCTCATAGCCTTCAGCAGTTCGCTGGCCGCTTGAGCATTGCCTTCCATTTTTTCGAGTTTCATTTCCACGACGGGGTCATCCTCATATTCTTATTAACTCAATTAGATACATCTTATATTAGTAAAATGTCAAGGATCAAACTGGGGGAAATCAAATGATGATGCTGCGCCGCAACATTGAATTTATACCGCTCAGTTTGAAAGGTGCTTAAAGTTTAACGCGTTACAGGCTAAGCTCGGATTAATCCATTAAACGAGGACCCTCAATGCCCCGATATCTTCTCGCGTTTGCCTTGGTCTTTTTTGCCCACACGTTCAGTGTTCAGGCTCAAACGGTAATGGCGGAGCCCGAACCCGACTTTGACAACCCCCGCAAAGTGCTCATTTCTTTAAACGAAAAGGATGAAAAGCGGGTCAATACGGTCTTGAACAACGTCATGAACATCCAAAAGGCTTATGGCCCGGATAACGTCCAGCTTGTGTTGGTTGCTTATGGTCCTGGGATTTGGTCGGTGTTGAAGGATTCGCCGGTGCGCAAACGCATTGAAAGCATGATGATTTACGAAGTCGAATTCGTCGCCTGCGGCAACACGCTCGATGGGATTCACAAAACCCGCGAAGACACCATTGACGGGGTCGGCTGGGCGCGTGCAGGCCTGCAAGAGGTAATCGAACGCCGCTTGCAGGGCTGGGTCGATTTAAAGCCCTAAACCCTTGAATTCCAGACAGCACACCCCGACATACAGGGGAAACGAGAAGCTTTCGGGGAGACCGTACATGAGCTTAAAATCTAAAGTCATGGGCGCAGTCAGCGCTTGTTTTCTTCTGTTTTTCGGCACTTCAGCCCAGGCAGACGGGCATCTGTTGCCCATGGCCGAACTGGGCGAAGACGGACTGTATGTCCAACCGTGGATTCACGACAGCTTCTTGGATTTAAACGAAGATTTGGCCGAAGCCGAAGCGGACGGCAAACGTCTGATGATCGTGTGGGAGCAGCGCGGCTGCCCGTACTGTAAACGTATGCACGAAGTGAACCTGCGCATTCCGCGTGTTGTGGAAAGCCTGGAACAGGACTTCATGGTCCTACAGCTGAATTTGTGGGGCGACCGCGAAGTCACGGATTTTGACGGTGAAGTGCTCAAGGAAAAAGAGCTCGCCAACAAATGGCGGGTGATGTTCACACCCACCATGCAATTCTTCCCGGCCAAAGCCTCAGAAATTGGCGGAAAAGCAGGCGTTGACGCCGAAGTCGTGCGCATCCCAGGCTACTTCAAGCCATTTCATTTCTACTTCTTGCTGCACTACGCCAAAACCGGCGGATACGCTGAAGAGCCCAGCTTCCAACGTTGGTTGGGCGGTATCGCCGAAAAGCTGGAAGAGAAGGGGGTGCACTACGAATTGTACGCTGACGATCTACCCAAAGATCTTCCTAAAGACCTTTAACACTAACAGACCATCATCACACTAGGAGAGCTAAATATGTGTGACGAGATTAGCTGTGGATATACACCATCCGACAAACCGCTACCTGAAGTCAGCGACGATCAGCGTCGCGCCTTTTTAAAAGGCCTTGCCGCGTTGCCGCTGGCGACCGTCTTGGCCTACCCAGACCTTGCCAAGGCCGCAGGTCACAATGCCACCAAGCCCATTTCCATCGACATGCCCAATGGCAAAAAGGCCATGGGTCATATCGCCATGCCGAAAAAGCTTCCGGCGCCGACCGTCGTCTTGATCCACGAATGGTGGGGGCTGAACGACCAGATCAAATCCGTCGCGGCTGAGTTGGCCCATATGGGCTACATCGCCGTGGCCGTCGATATGTACCGGGGTGAATACGGATCAGATCGCCAAAGTGCCATGAAGCTCATGAAAGCCATGGACCCGGTGGACGGAACCGAACAATTGGTGAGCTGGGTGGATTGGTTGAAGACCCACAAAGACAGCACCGGCAAAGTCGGCACCATCGGTTGGTGTTTCGGTGGCGGTTGGTCCCTCAATACCTCCATCGCGACACCTGTAGACGCGACGATTATCTACTATGGTCGCTGCAACAAGTCGGCTAGTGATCTGAAAACGCTTACTTCTCCTGTTTTGGGGCATTTCGGCACACTGGACAAAAGCATCAACGCTGAAATGGTCGGCGGCTTTGAAAAAGCCATGGCCGATGCCGGCAAAACGGACCTCACCGTGCACTGGTACGACGCCAATCACGCGTTCGCGAACCCCACCGGGTCACGCTATGACGAAGCCGACGCGAAGCTCGCGTGGGAGCGCACCACGGCGTTTTTCAACAAGCATTTGATGTAAGCCCTAAAACAGAAAAAAGCGGAGTTCCAAGTGGGGGGCAAAGGGAACTCCGCTTCAATTCTTGTGACGCTTATCCATTAGGGGGCGGAGAAAGCGTCCGAGATGGTCTTTTTGTTTTTATACACCTTGAGCTTAGTGTTTGCGTTCCAAGGGTGGAACGTGCAGCCAAGACTCGTTAGGGGGCGAAATATCTTGGCTACTCTTTAACTGTAACCCAAACGTCACAAATTAGCTCTCGGGCAAAGGTATATTGAACGGTTCAAAAGAAGTAATTAATCCAAACCTCGTAACCCTTAAGTAGTACGAATCATCCCACTTCACCAAAAGCGGGGAATGTTTCCAAGATCCAGTTTGAGACTTCGGCTAAGGAACCTGTGAATATGGCGATGCCGGTGACGATGAGGAGCACGCCGATGGACAGCT
>NZ_JBAHUR010000004.1 GCF_036689815.1 Magnetovibrio sp. PR-2
GCTCCTTAGCCGCGAGGGATGGCGGGTGCGATCCGATAGGGGCCACATGACAAAAACGGCGCTCCAAATCGGAGCGCCGTTTTTGTTTTTTGCGTTGTGCTTCAGCTTTAAGCCGTTGGGCGAGCGGCCTTGATGCAGTCTAGCACTTCTTTCGCCGCCGTCGGGATGTGGGTGCCGGGCTCGTAGACTGCGCTGGCACCTGCTTCTTTCAAGAACGGGTGGTCGCGTTCGGGGACCACGCCGCCGACGATGATCACCACGTCGTCCGCGTCACGCTTTTTCAGTTCAGCAATCAATTCCGGAACCAAGGTTTTGTGACCACCAGCCTGGGTGGAGACGCCGATGACGTGCACGTCGTTTTCGACGGCTTCTTGGGCAGCCTCGGACGGGGTTTGGAACAAGGAGCCAACGTCCACTTCAAAGCCCAAATCGGCAAACGCGGTGGAGATCACTTTGGCGCCACGGTCGTGACCGTCTTGGCCCATTTTCACCACCAGCATGCGCGGGCGACGGCCGCGGTCTTTGGCGAAGGCTTCGACCGCTTCGTTGGCTTCGATGTAGGCATCGTCACCTTTAAGAGCCGAGCCGTACACGCCCGTGATGGTGCGTGTGGTGGCTTGGTAGCGGGTGTACTCTTTTTCCAAAGCGTCAGAAATCTCGCCCACCGTTGCGCGCACGCGCGTGGCTTTGACGGCCAAGTCGAGCAAGTTGCCTTCGCCGGATTTCGCAGCTTCGGTCAACGCGTTCAACGCCGTATCTACGGCGGCTTGATCGCGACTGGCGCGGATGTCGTTCAGACGTTTGATTTGTGCGTCACGCACAGCGGAGTTGTCGACTTCCAACAGATCGATGGGATCTTCTTTTTCCAACTGATACTTGTTGACGCCAACCACGACTTCTTCGGTGCTGTCGATGCGCGCTTGTTTGCGGGCTGCGGCTTCTTCGATGCGCATTTTCGGCAAGCCCGATTGAACAGCTTTGGTCATGCCGCCCATGTCTTCGACCTCTTTGATCAACTTGCGCGCTTCGTCGGCGACGGAGTTGGTGAGGCTTTCCACATAGAACGAACCGGCCAGGGGATCGACCACTTTGGTGATGCCCGTTTCTTCTTGCAGCACCAACTGGGTGTTGCGGGCAATCCGCGCCGAGAACGGCGTCGGCAATGCCAAAGCTTCGTCCAAGGAGTTGGTGTGCAAAGATTGCGTGCCACCCAAGGCCGCCGCCATGGCTTCGACGGTGGTGCGGATCACGTTGTTGTACGGATCTTTCGCCGTCAAGGACACGCCGGACGTTTGACAGTGGGTGCGCAGCATTTTGGAGCGCGCATCTTTTGGTTCAAACTGTTCCATCATTTCCGACCACAGCAAGCGTGCAGCGCGCAGCTTGGCGACTTCCATGAAGAAGTTCATGCCGATGGCGAAGAAGAACGACAGACGCGGTGCGAAGCTGTCCACGTCCATGCCCGACGCGATGGCGGTGCGCACATATTCGACACCGTCGGCAATGGTGTAGGCCAGTTCTTGAACACAGGTCGAACCGGCTTCTTGCATGTGATAGCCGGAAATTGAAATGGAGTTGAAGCGCGGCATGTTTTCCGACGTGTAGCCGATGATGTCCGAAACAATACGCATGCTCGGTTCCGGCGGGTAGATGTAGGTGTTGCGCACCATGAATTCTTTGAGAATATCGTTCTGGATGGTGCCCGACAGTTTGGCCGGGTCGACGCCTTGTTCTTCACCGGCGACGATGTAGCCTGCCAAAACCGGAAGAACGGCACCGTTCATGGTCATGGACACGGACATCTCATCCAAGGGAATGCCGTCGAACAAAATCTTCATGTCTTCAACGCTGTCGATGGCCACACCGGCTTTGCCGACGTCACCCGTGACGCGCGGGTGGTCGCTGTCATAACCACGGTGGGTGGCCAGATCGAACGCCACGGACAGGCCTTTTTGTCCGGCCTTTAGGTTGTCGCGGTAAAATTTGTTGGACTCTTCTGCGGTGGAAAAGCCAGCGTACTGGCGGATGGTCCAGGGGCGGCCAGCATACATGGTGGCGCGGGGACCACGCATGAAGGGCTCCATGCCCGGAAAGGTGTTGACGGCTTCAATGCCTTCAAGGTCGGCGGCCGTATATAGCGGCTTAACCGGAATGCCTTCGGGGGTCTCCCAGACCAGATCGTCTGCGGTGCGGCCGCGCAATTCCTTGGCAGCCAACTCATCCCATTGTTCTTGTGTTGGTTTGTTACCCATATCCCCAAATCCTTTTATTTTTCGTCTTCCACAAACCGCGCCCCCCCACGGGGCGGTCATACCTGCGGTATTGAGGGCAGCAGTATACTAATGTGGTGGTGCGGTGCGAAACACTATTTTGCAGTTGCGAAATATTAGCGTTCTTTCATCTTAAAGATGCGGATTTATCCACAAGATATTGTGTTTAGGCTGGTGCAATCATCGAAAATGTTGTTATTATCCCCCCAGCAGCCCATACGGGCGGTGTGTACGAAAATCGTACAAATAACGCGAAAAATTAGGGGAACGGCCCCACAAACCGCCGAATTTTATCGGCAGGGGCCTCAAGAGACAGTCGGAGTAGAACATGAGTGCCGTTGAATGGACGCCTGAGCGCATCAAGATATTGATTGGTCTGTGGGAAGAAGGTCTCCCCACCTCAGAAATCGGTCGCCGTTTGGGCGTTACCAAAAACGCCGTGGTCGGCAAGGTCCACCGTTTGGGCTTGAAAAAGCGCCAATCGCCGATCCGCCAAAGCTCCGCTGCCAGCTCGCAACCCAAAAAGCCGAAGAAAGCACCAGCTGCGGCTCAACCCGCCGCCGCTCAGCCGCAAACGGCTCCGGCAAAATTGCCGTCCGGCGACGTGGTGCGCTTGGAAGAGTTGACCGCGCAAATGTGCTGCTGGCCCGAAGGTGAGCCGGGCACACCTGAATTTCACTTCTGCGGCCAAGCCGCCGTTCCCGATAAGCCCTACTGCGAAGAGCACTGCGCGCGCGCTTACGTGAAAGTGTCCAAAGACAAAAAGAAAACGGTCAACAGCTACACGCCAAAACCCAAAAACGGTTTCGAGGCCGCTTAAGCGATTAAGTGGTTTCTCCTTGGAGGGGCGGCGACGCTCTTCCGGCCCAAAAGGCCCCCAAATCAGCCCGCCCCGGCGGTCTCTTTTGGGGGCCTTGGCTTTTTTGGGTTTGGGGGTGTTTGCCCAAAACTGTAACGTTGTAATTTGAACCACAGAGTACACAGAAAACACGGAGTTATAAGGAATTCAGCTCTGTGTTCTCTGTGTACTCTGTGGTGAAAAACGACGTTAGATGCTTGAAGAATATCAGAGCGTGCGGGCTTTATTTGCTGGTTTCTAAAACCCCATCCGCCTGCAGCTGGTTGGTGAGCTCGATCAGGCGGATGACGGCGTCGCTGAGGTCTTCTTCGTCGACACCTTCGGGAAAGCGGAATTGCAGGTCTTCGGACAGGATGACCTTTTTGTGGTCGCTCATGTTGTCAAAGAAGACCTTGTGCAGGGCTTCGTCTTTTTCCGTCGCTTTGAGGAAAATCACCATGTCGTCATCAACGGCGCTCAACATCAGCTTTTGCAGCCCCGGCGCGTTGGCGGATTTGAGGCGTTCGGCCAAGTCACAGGCTTCTTCATAGGCGCTTACCGACGCAATGGCACCGGGTGTGAGGGCCTTGACGGCTTCCATCAACAGGTGTTTAAGCTCCAAGGTCGAGAGCGTAAGGGTGTGATCCCCGATGGTCAGGGCATAGACGCCATTTTGGGCTTTTTTGACGCTGATCCGCATTCTGCTTCATCCGTCTAAAGTTGGTGATGTAAATAGCCTCTCACACCCGCTCGAAATTGACAAGCGGGCAACAAAAAAGGCGGCACATCAGCGCGCCGCCTTTGGTGTTTTTTGGTTTTGTGATCAACCGGCGTTCAAACGCGCAACCACGTCTTTCAGGACTTCGCTAGCTTTGTCGTTGTCGACTTGGCAGGTGCCTGCATTGGCGTGTCCGCCGCCGCCGTATTCCAACATGATGGAACCGATGTTGGCGGAGTTGGTGCGGTTCAAGATGGATTTGCCGACCGCCAAAATGGTGCGTCCACCGTCTGGGGTTTTGGTCATCTGTACCGACACATTACAGTCCGGATACAGCGCATAGATGGTAAAGCGGTTGCCGGCATAGATGAGCTCTTCGTCACGCAAATCCATAACCACGACGCTGCCCTCAACTTTGGAACATTCGCGCAGTTGCAGTTCGGACTTTTCTTCATGTTCAAGATACAGGTGCGTGCGTTCTTCGACGTCGGGGATGGTCAAAATTTCATCCACCGGGTGATGGCGTACATAGACCATCATGTCTTTCATCAGCTGTTCGTGGCTGATTTCAAAGTGTTCAAAGCGGGACAGGCCGGTGCGCGGATCCAAGATGTAGTTCAGCAGCGTCCACGGTTCCGGGGCCAAGATGTCTTCTTCGCTGAACTGCGCGCTGTCGGCGCGGTCCACGGCTTCCATCAGGTCGTCGGGAATGTTGGGGAACTTCTCTTTGCCGCCGAAATGATTGTAGACCACACGGGCGGCAGACGGCGCTTTGGCGTCGATGACATGGTTGTCATGGTCCGTGACACGCTCCGTTTCCGAAATGTGGTGGTCGAAGCACAAGTGTACGCCGTCAACGTAGGGCAAGTTGGTGGTGATGTCGTTTTCCGTGATGTCCACCAAGCCGTCTTGCATGGCTTTCGGTTCGGCAAAAATCACATCGTCGATCAGCCCCAGCTCGATCAACAGACCACCGGCCACGACGCCGTCAAAGTCGGCCCTGGTTACGAGACGGTATTTTTTGTCGTTTGACATAGCTTTTATCTCTACGCTTTTCTACGCCTTAACCTAAGGCGTAGACCCCTCTTTGTCCTTGAACAGGTTTAAATTTATCGGTCACGCCAAGGACGGTTTCGGCCCCACCCAAAAACAACATGCCGTCTTCGGGCATCAGTTTGGCGATGTTTTCGAGCACTTTGCCTTTGGTTTCCGCATCGAAATAGATCAGCACGTTGCGGCAAAAGACGATGTCGAATTTGCCGAGCCCATTAAGATCGTCCAACAGGTTCCAATATTTATACTGAACCATGTTTTTGATGTCGGGCTTGATTTGCCAAGTTTCGTCTTTTTTGTCGAAGTACTTCAATAGCAATTGGATCGGCATGCCGCGTTGCACTTCAAACTGCGAATACATGCCGTCTTGAGCTTTTTTCAAAATGTCGTGGGAAATGTCTGTGCCCACAATATCGATGTTCCAGCCCGCCAGTTGCGCGCCCAGTTCTTTGAGAACGATGGCGATGGAATAGGGCTCTTGCCCCGATGAGGCGGCGGAACACCATATCCGCAAACGTTTTTGGCTCGCGCGTTTTTCTAAGATTGGCGGCAGCACCACGTCGCGCAGCAAATCAAACGGCTTCACATCACGAAAGAAGAACGACTCGTTGGTCGTCATTGCTTCGGTGACTTCCACGGTCATGGCTTCGTCTCTGCGCGTGCGCAGATGGTTGATCAGGTCTTCCAGACCTTTCAAGCCGTGTTTGCGAGCAACGGGCATAAGCCGACTTTCCAGCAGGTACGACTTATCAGGCGTCAGCACCAAGCCGGAGCGGCTCTTAATCAGCGAGCTGATGAATTCGAAATCTTCGGGGCTCACGTCGGTTACTCCGTCGCAGGATGATCGTTAGATCAAACCCACTTGTTGGAATTTGGCTTGGATGATGTCGGAATCGAACGGCTTCATGATGTATTCGTTCGCACCGGCTTCCATGGCTTCTTGGATGTGGTCGAGGTCGTTTTCCGTGGTGCAGAAAACAACGACGGGCGCATCGCCCCCCGGCAACTTACGCAATTCGCGCAAATACGTGATGCCGTCCATGACAGGCATGTTCCAGTCCAGCAATACGGCAGCAGGCATATTCGCTTTGCAAGCGTCTAATGCTTCTTGACCGTCTGCGGCTTCCTCGGTTGCGAATTCCAATTCTTGCAAAATTTTGCGCGCCACCATGCGGATGACTTTGGAATCGTCAACAATGAGACAAGTTTTCATTGTTACAGAATCTTCTTTCCAGGAGTTACCTAGGATTTCATAGGCTGGGAAAAGGAAAACGGCCTTCCCCCAACGAGCTCAATTTTTTTGACTTTCTGGCAAAAGCCATATTTTTATCACCCCAGCCCCAATAAAAGGCTAAACCCCCTGACTGCGCAAGCCAAAATCGCATCTGGTATGAATTAAATACGAATTAGGTCATTGAATTATCTTAGATACCCGCAAGGCGGGCGTGGACCTGATCGGATGTGAGGCCGTTTTCGCGCATAGACTTTAAGGTTTCAGCCCGGTCTCGCTTGGCGAGACGCCGGCCGTCTGCGGCTTTGAGTAGCCCGTGGTGTTGGAATACAGGCGTGTGCAGATCCAAAAGGTCTTGCAATAACCGGTGGATATGGGTGGCCGAAAACAAGTCTTCGCCGCGCACAACATGGGTGATTCCCTGCAAATCATCGTCGACGGTGACCGAAAGGTGATAGCTGGTCGGGGTGTCTTTGCGCGCTAAGACAACATCGCCGAAGATTTCGGGTGTGGCCCGGATTTCACCCTGGTCTTGGTCGGTCCAGGTGAGGGCGCGGCCCTTGAGTGCGTTTTGCATGTCGAGGCGCAGGGCAAAGGGGGCTCCGGCCTCGATTTTTTCTCGGCGTTGAGATGTGCTCAAATGTCGGCACGTGCCGGGATAAATTGGCCCGTCTGGTCCTGTGGGCGCCAAATGAGGTGCGCCGAACGCCGCGTTGATTTCGCCCTGGATGTCTTTTCGGGTGCAAAAACAGGGGTAGAGAAGGCCTTGGCCGTCCAGTTGGTCGAGTGCCGTTTTGTAATCGTCCATGTGGTCCGATTGGCGGCGCACGGGCTGTTCCCAGTCCAACCCCAGCCAGCGCAAATCCTCATAAATCGCGTCTTCGAATTCAGGGTGGCAGCGCCCTTGGTCGATGTCTTCCATGCGCAAAATGAACTGCCCACCTGCGTTTTGGGCTGTTTCATAGGCTTTCAGCGCTGAATAAGCGTGGCCCAGGTGCAAGTGTCCGGTGGGTGAGGGGGCGAAGCGGGTTTTCATCATGTCTCGAAAGATGGAAGGAAATGCCCGAAAGTGCAAGATGTTGGCGGCTGTTCACACAACTGTTGGCGTAAAGATTTGGTAACGATCACTATATATATTGAGAAGCGAATCGATTCGGAGCACAGTCATGACGACACATGGCCTCACGTCGAAACCTGTATCCACCAGACCGCAAGGGCCTGGCCGGGTGCTTTTGACGCCGCAAACGCTCCCCCGGTTGACGCCCTTTTCCCTCCACCAGCCCGCCCGCGTTTTCGCGGGTTTTTTTGTGCCCCGAAATCCAGGAGTTGTTCGGACATGAACGGACTGCAAACCCTTGTTCTCAATGCCGATTATCGGCCTTTGTCTTACCACCCCTTATCCCTTTGGTCGTGGAAGGACGCGGTGTCTGCCCTGTTGCTCGATCGCGTCAACTTGGTTGAAAGCTACGACCGGGTGGTGCATTCGCCGTCCACGGCGTTCAAAGTTCCCTCCGTCGTGGCGCTGAAACGCTATGTCAGCTTTAACGGACGGCCTGCGTTTACGCGCTATAACATCTATTTGCGCGACAATTTCTCCTGTCAGTACTGCGGCGATAAGTTCCCGGCCAAAGAGCTCACGTTCGACCACGTCCACCCTCGATCCCGCGGTGGTTTGACCGAATGGACCAACGTGGTCGCGGCGTGCAGCCCATGTAACTTACGCAAAGCCAATAAAACCCCGGATGAAGCGGGTATGCCGCTGATCCAAGATGCACTGGAGCCGTCCGTGAGACGCCTCAACCAAATCGCCCGCCACCTCCCGCCGTCGGATATGCATGCGAGTTGGCTCGATTATCTGTATTGGGATAGTGAGTTGGAGATTTAGGTGCCAATTTTCCCCAGGTAAGTGCTTTGCCAGGGTTATTGGCTTGCCATATCCTGAATGACTTGGCGAACCTGCTTCATGGTTATGAACATTCGGGCCTGATTGCTGGGGAAGCTCTGAAACCCAAATTCTTCGTACCAGTCCTTGCGTCGTTGAAAGGCCTCCATGCCACCATCGGCCATGACATCCAGCAAGATGGCATAACAGCCAGCCTCATCAGCGATGACACATGCCTTTTCGAAGACATGGTGCATGAGGATGCTGCCGATGCCTAAGCCCTGACCTTTTTGATCAACTGCGACCTGTCCTAAAAACAGAACGGGGATTTCTCCGTGCTTCGGCGCACCCTTTGGCAGTTTGGGGAGTTCGGTCACATTCATGATGCCGACATTGATGGCATGGTAACCAAGAACGATTGTATGCTCAGGCTCGACGACGACGTAGACGCGTGTCATATCGTCTTTTTGTTGTTTTTTTGCGGACAGCTTCAGGAAATTGTTTAGTCGATCCACGCCGCAATCAAAATTGGAGCGGTCATGTCGCTGCGGTCCCCAATTCTCGATATTGAGGGCAGTGTCTTCAGTCAGCATGTGTAACGCGACGCCGATAAGACGCAGCGGCTTTGAGTGCGCGGGGCGTTGGTGCAGGGGGAGTGTCCATTGCCGCCGCGAACATTTTTGCGTCTTCCGGCGTCAGTACATGTCGTGAATTGGCGTCAAGAATGTGCTCAGCTTCTTTCGCGATGGCGTTACGCAGAAAGACGGATTTATCGACGCCTAATGCCGCAGAGGCACGTTCAATCAACAAGGCCAAGCGATCACCATGGCGTATCTGCGTGGTGCGCGTCTGCTTTTCAGGGTCTAAACCGATGGTATCTAGGTCGAGCACAATATATCTCCTGCTTTGGGAAAGTGTAGTGCAATCTGCATTACATATCAAGGGGCAGAAATCCGCCAAAACCCCTTGCTTTTGGCGGATTTCTGCGTATATTGCGCGCTTCAATGCATTTCCGGGAACGTGGATGCTGCCCTTCGTTGGCGGTACTCCCGCTCTTCAGTTCGCTGAAGAGACTACTGGAACAACAAACAACGTACTGAAAACAAAGGTAGAATTACCATGTCGAAGCGTATCCGCTCGAAATACAAGATTAACCGCCGTTTGGGCGTAAACCTCTGGGGTCGTCCGAAGTCTCCGGTCAACTCCCGTGAATACGGCCCGGGCCAACACGGCCGCACCCGTCGTTCCAAGCCGACCGACTTTGGCATCCAGTTGATGGCCAAACAGAAGCTCAAAGGCTACTACGGCAACATCTCTGAAAAACAATTCCGCAAGTACTACGCCGAAGCCGTCCGCCGCAAAGGTGATACGTCCGAAAACCTCATCGGTATTTTGGAAAGCCGTCTGGACGCCGTCGTGTACCGCATGAAATTCGTTCCGACCGTGTTTGCGTCTCGCCAGTTTGTGAGCCACGGCCACGTCACTGTGAACGGCCAAAAAGTTAACATTCCGTCCTACATGGTCAAAGAAGGCGACGTTGTCGAAATCAAAACCGGTTCCGAAAACATCCCCATGGTCATCGAAGCTCTGAACTCTTCCGAGCGCGAATTGCCGGACTACATGGACGTTGATACCCAAAAAGGTAAAGGCACCTTCGTTCGCGTCCCGAAACTGGAAGACGTGCCGTACCCGGTTCAAATGGAACCGAACCTGGTTATCGAATTCTACTCTCGCTAGGGCGAGACAATACCAGATCGAATACAAAAGGCCGCTCGATCGAGCGGCCTTTTTTCGTTGTGGGGGTACTCTGTTGCAACAGCTTGGTTGAGCGGGGTGAGGTGTTTTCGCACATTGATGCACGGAGGTGTATTTGCCTCTTGAGCGACACTTCACACCTGGAATGTTGATCGAACACACTTTTTAATGCCAATGGTCAACAACACTTGGTACTGTGAGTTTGATTTGGACGTTCCGCAATCATAATATAGTTGAAATTTTCGGTGTGCATCCCGACCTGAAACCTTGCTAACTGAAGAAGATCCGTTTTTTTGCTTTTTTCGTTTTTGATGGTGATGCAGTACAACCCCTAAGGAGTTTCTGTTGACGAAACCTGAAGTTATAGTTGTGGATCTCGGCGTTGCACGCCACATAAATCTTCTGCCTTTGGCAACGGGCTATATCGTTTCGTATGTGAATTCCATTCCTGAAATTACAGACGCGTATGACATCAAACACCATTGTTTTGTCGATGATTTTGACCAGTGCAAACATGAATGGAGCAATCCTGCTGTTTTTGCCATCAGCTATTATGTGTGGAATGTAAAAGCTGCGACCAAGTTTGCGAAAATGGCCAAAGAGGCTTTTCCAGATTGTAAAATCGTATTGGGGGGCTCATCCGTTCCTGGGGAATCCACACAAGTTGCGAAATTGTTCAAGGCTCTGCCATTTGCCGACATTCTTGTGCATGGTGAAGGGGAAGAAAGCTTTGCAGATATTCTTCGCACGCTTTCAACGCACGGTGATTTGTCCAACGTGCCGGGTATTTCGTTTCGCCAACCCGATGCACCAGAAGGATATGTAACCCCGCCCAAAAGGTCTAGGATGAAGAACATCGATATAATCCCGTCCCCGTATTTGGATGGTTCGTTCGATCAAATCTTTGCCAAGTATGGGGATAAAATAACGGGTGCTTTATTTGAGACGACCCGGGGATGTCCCTATACATGCTCCTTTTGTGAATGGGGCCGGCCGGGGCAGTCGAAGCTGGTGAAGCATGATTTGGACAGGGTCTTTGCCGAAATCGAATGGATTGGCAAGAAAGGATATTTCTATTCCTTCTGCGCGGATGCAAATTTTGGCATTTTAAAGGACCGCGACATGGAAATTGCGGAGCATATGGGCCGGATATCGAAACAATACGGCAACCCGCGCTATTTGTCCGTCAGCTGGGCGAAAAATAGCAGTGAGCATATTTGCGATATTGCGGGGGAATTTCGCGACCAAGGTATCGCAACACAGACCACTTTGTCGGTTCAGTCTCTCAACGACCCAACGCTCGTCGCGATTAAGCGAAAAAATATTGAAGTTGAAGATTATAAAAATCTGAAAAAACTGCTGCACGAACGCAATCTGCCCACACATACGGAGTTTATTTTAGGACTGCCTGAGGAAACGGCAGATAGCTTCCGCCAAGGGCTCGTGAAAGGAATGACACCGAGCCTGAGCGATCGCGTGAGCGTTTATTTATGCCAAATGCTGGAAAACACAGAATTGGGAACGGCTGAAAGCCGCGAAGAATGGGGCATTGAAACCCGGGTTTGCAAGTCTGGAATTCACTTTGGGATGATAGATGAAGGCCGTGAGCCTGAGATCATTGAAATCGTCGTAAATACAAATTCCATGCCTGTAGAGGACTGGAAAAAGACGGTGGTTTTCGCTTTTGCGTCTTGCGGCCTGTATTTTTTCAGGCTCGCCTTTTTTGTGATTTCTTTTCTACGGGATCAGTACGCCGTATCACCAGATCAGTTTATTCAATTTGTTATTGATCGTGTCAGCACCAATCGTGAAGCCTATCCGGCTATGGCCCAAGCCATCGGTGTGTTGGAGGGATATGTTGAAAATGTGTTGGACAACGGCCGGCAATTGGTGACCATCCCCAATTACGGAAAAATGGGTTTTTTGGCCCAGGAAGCTTTTGTCACCATACTGCTGGATGATGCCGATAACTATTATGATGAGCTCGGCCAACTTGTGACCGCGTTTTGTGAAGCACAGGACTTGAACCTCAACGCTTCAATCCTCAACGACGTCATCCGTTATCAAAAATCTCGTATGCCG